>JAICSR010000313.1 GCA_025936795.1 Ktedonobacterales bacterium
CAATCGTCGCGTGCGGCACGCCATACGCCGTCAGCACCTCAGAGAGCGCCGCTGCGCTGCACGCCGCGCCGCCCCACTCCTGGAACTGCGCATAGTTGTCGTAGAGGTCGGGACGTAGCAGCTGTGTCTCTGGCTTGACGAGGCGCGTGATAGCGCCACCCGGCGCAAGACCAGCCTCCGCCTGCGCGATCATCAGCGGCTGCGATGGCTCACCCATCTGGCCGGGCGCGTGCATCAGCGCCAACATCAGCGCCATCAGGGCCAGCGCCAGCCGCGTGAGGGTCCAGGGGCTGCGCGCCGAGCGGGCCAACGCGCGCGTATCGAGCCGCATGCGTCGCGGCGCGCGCATCGGCTGGAATGCCGCCAATGCTGGCACGCTATCCGTCGGCAGCGGCGGAAAGACTGGCGGAAAGACCGCTGGCAGCGCGTCATCGGGATCGTTGTAGTGCGGCAGCGCAGGCGTCAGTGGGCGCGCCAGGCTGCGGTCGCGCGTCCGCGTCTGATAGTCCCAGCTATCGTCGTCCGCATCTCCATAGGCGCGGTCGTCGTCAGCGCCACGCTCGTCGTAGCTGCCCGCATAGTCGCTGTACTCGCTGGGGTAGGCTGGCGCGCGGCGATCTGAGTCATCCTGCCGGTAGGCGTCCGCTACGCTGGCCGTGTCGTTCCAACTGTCCCAGGCGTCGCGTGGAGCACGTGGACGACGTGGCGCAGGCGGATCGGCGCGGCGACGGCGGGCGGCAGCCATGCGCGGCATGCTGGGCAGCGTCAGGCGGCCAGGCGTCTCAACCGTTTCGACCGTATCGGCGTCATCTTTGGCAGGTCGGCGAGATGAGGGAGCGGCGGGATAGGAGCCAGAGCGGCCCCCAGAGTTCGGCGCGCGCGGCGGAACGGGAGGGACTGGCGCACGCGGAAGGCTGTCGAGCAGCGTGCCGCGCCGCTGATTGCGCGCCGGTCCACGTCGCCGCGCTGCTGGCCTCTCCGGCATTCCGTCGGCCCCTCCACTGCGCTGTGTCTACGCTACGGCATCATCCGTATGGGCGAGGCGCCGCCGTTCCATCGGCCTCTTCACGACCAGGCGCGACGCTTGCCCGCGACTCGATGATATGCGCCGGGTCGCTCATGCGTCAAGCCGGTGGGCGCATGGGCTATTCCACCACGCCGCCCACCATGCCATCTGTCCTACTCACCTGCAGAATTTGGCTATTGACGAGTTTGCCACTTTCCGGTATAACGGAGGCACGCCGACGGTTGTGGGATTGCTCTACACGGTCTCATTCGCACCTCTCTACACCACAGTCGCCGGCTATCTTTCTACCCTCGACCGGGTCCCACCGCGCGATGCAGAGCAGATCGGCTCCCGCAGGCATTGGCGCGCCAGAGGAGTCGCCATGTCTCGCTCGCTGGAGCGCGTCATCACGCTGCCGCAAGCGGTCGCGCTGTACGTCGCCGCCGTGATCGGCGCAGGCGTGCTGCTGCTGCCGGGGCTGGCCGCCACCACGGCAGGGCCAGCCGCCATGCTCGCCTGGGCGTTCGATGCGCTGCTCGGCGCGCCGCTCGCGCTGACCTTCGCCTTCCTCGGCGCGCGCCATCCAGACGCAGGCGGCGTGGCCACCTACACTGCGCGCGCGTTTGGCGGCGGCGCAGGCGCCGCGGTCGGCTGGATGTACTTCATCGGCGCGGCCATCGGCCAGATCATCGTGCCGCTGGTCGGCGCCTCCTACATCGCCCAGCCGCTCGGCCTCGACCGCAACGGCTTCTTCCTCGTCGCGGCGGGCATCCTCGCCATCCCCATCGCGGCGAATCTGCGCGGCTTGCAGGTCAGTGGGCGCGCGGCGCTGGGATTGAGTGCGCTGGTGGCGCTGCTGCTGCTCGCCGCCTCGCTCGTCTCGCTGCCCCGCCAGCATCTCGCCGCGTGGACGCCCTTCGCGCCGCATGGCTGGGGAGCCGTCGGCGCGACCGCCGTGCTGCTGCTCTTCGCGTTCTCCGGCTGGGAGGCCGTCGCCTCGCTTGGCGCTGAGTTCCGGCGACCTGAGCGCGACATCCCACGCAGCGTCATCCTCAGCGTCATCATCATCACCGTGCTCTACCTCGCCATCGCCGCCGCCACCATCGGCGCGAAGGTCTACGGCGGCCCCGCGCTCGACAGCATCTCGGTCGCGCTGCTGCTCAGCAGCGGGCTGGGAGTCGGCGCGGCGCTGATCGCCGCGTTCGTCGCCGTCGTCGTCTGCGTCGGCACCATCAACGCCTTCATCGCCGGGGTCGCGCGGCTGGGCTATGCGCTCGCCCGCGACCACGCTGCGCCCGACTGGCTGGCCACGCTCGACCGACGCGGCACGCCCATCGCAGGGGTCTTGCTGATCGGCGTCTTCGCCGAGGGCGGGCTGCTGGTGAGCTGGCTGGTCGGCCTCGACGCCACCTTCTGGCTGGCGCTGCCCAACACGCTCGTATTGCTGACCTACATCCTAGGCATGGCGGCGGGCGCGCGGCTGCTGACCGGGCGGGCGCGCTGGCTGGCGCTGCTGAGCCTGCTGCTCTGCCTGCTGGCGCTGCCCTTCACGGGCGCCTCACTCTGGCTGGCGCTGCTGATCGCGCTCGCCGCGCTGGCCTATCGCTGGACCCGGCTGCGCACGGAGCGAGGCGCCGCATAGGCTGCATGCGCGTGCGCGAGCGTGCGCTCATGTTGTTCAATGGGAGTGGCGACCACTGATATCCCGTACCATTGGAAGGAAGCGCGTTCATGGCTGACGACGCATCGCCCACCACGCCCATATCGCCGCCCATATCGCCGCTGACCGGGCTGCGTGCGCTCGACCTGACCCGGCTGCTCCCCGGCCCCTTCGCAGCGCAGATGCTGACGGAGCTGGGCGCCGAGACGCTGAAGATCGAGGAGATCAACGGCGGCGATGGCGGGCGCACGCTGCCGCCGCTCATCAACGGCGTCGGGCAGGGCTTCCTCGCCAGCAATCGTGGCAAACGGAGCGCCGCGCTCAATCTGAAGCATCCGGATGGGCGCGAGGCGCTGCTGCGGCTGGTTGAGCATGCCGACATTCTGCTGGAGGGCTTCCGTCCCGGCGTGATGGCGCGCCTCGACCTCAGCTATGAAACGCTGCTGGCGCGCAATCCGCGGCTCATCATCTGCGCCCTCACCGGCTATGGGCAGAATGGCCCGTATGAGCAGCGCGCCGGGCATGATGTCAACTACCTCGGCTATGCGGGCCTGCTGGGCAGCCTCGCACGGCCCGGCGCGCCGCCGCCACTGCCTGGCCCGCTCTTCGCCGACATCGGCGGGGGCGCGCTGATGGCGGTTATCGGCGTGCTGGCGGCGCTGGTGGCGCGCGGCGTGACCGGACGCGGCCAGGTGGTGGATGTCGCCATGCTCGACGGCTCGCTCGCGCTGGCGCCCGTGCTGTTCGCGCCGCTGCTGCATGGGCTGCCCGAGGCAGCGCCTGGCGCCGCGCCGCTCACGGGCGGCCTGCCCGGCTACAACATCTATGAGACGGCTGATGGTCGCTATGTCACGCTGGGCGCGCTGGAGCCGAAGTTCTGGGCGGAGTTTTGTCAGCGGGTGGGGCGCCCGGAGCTAACCGCGCATCAGATTCCGCGCGACGATGCCGACCGCGACGCGACTATCGGCGAGCTGGCGGCGCTCTTTCGCACGCGCACACGCGCGGAGTGGATGGCGCTGCTGGCCGATACCGACGCCTGCTTTGGCCCCGTCAACACACTGGCTGAGGCGCTTGCCGATCCACAGATTCAGGCGCGTGGCGTCTTCGCGCGCGGCGAGGCGTCCGACGCCGCGCCGATGTTGCGCAGCGTGCCGTTGCTCAGCGACACTCCTGCGCGTCTGCTGGGCGGCGCGCCCGCGCTGGGTGAGCATACCGCCGAGGCGCTGGCCGAAGTGGGCTATACCTCGGCGGAGATCGCCGCGCTGCGCGAGCGCGGGGCGCTGGCGGCTGGCTGACCCTCGCCCGCGTCAACGCGCCCTATGCGGTGAGCTTCAGCGTGTAGCTGCGCCCCCGCGAATCCGTCATGGTCACGGTGATCGGCGCCGCGCTCTGAAAACTGTTGCATGAGGCTTTCAGTGCGAGTGAATCGCTATGCGCCGTCGTGCCGTCATACGCGGCGATGCCCTTCGAATCGGAGGGCAATCCGCTATGCCAGCCAGTATTGTTCAGGTCCCACTGAAAGCTCATGCCAGTGAGCGCAGGTTGAGAACTGGTCCACTTCCACGTCACTGTTGAGCTATCGAGATTGGAGATCATGATCGGCGAGGAGAAGGAGGTTTGACAGGTTTTGCCGCCAGTCAACGCGATGGTCGTCGGAGAGATCGAGAGCGGCTTTGGTGGCGCCGCAGTTGGCTGCACGTAGATGATGACCGGCGTGGAGGTTGGCGCAATAGTCGCCGTCGCCGTTGGCGCGGTGGTCGCCGTGGCTATGACCGTGGCGGTCGGCGTGTGCTTGGCGACGAGTGTGGGCGAGCCAACCGAGTTCGTGAAGAGACCCAGCGCGCTCGAAACAGTCATCCCCGTCGCCACGAGCGCCACGAGCGCTACCAATGCCACAGCGCCGAGCAGGATCGCCGAGCGCCGTGAGATGCGCCTGCGCAGCGGAGCCGATGCGCTGCCCGCATACTCGCCTGCATACCCGCCTGTCAGCGCGAGCGACGACTGGCCAACGGTTTGCCGCTTCGTCGTGTCCGTCAGGCCAATCTGTGGTGGACGAATCAGCGAGGAACTGGCCGACGCGAGGCTCTTGCCCAGCGCTGGCCCACCCGCCACGCTCGCTGCGCCCGCCACGCCTGCTGCGCCCGCCACGCTCGCTGCAGCTTGCGGGGGCGCATACTGCGTCCAGTGGAGCGCGCCGGAGTTGACCGGCTTCGACTGGCCATTCAGCGCGCCACGTAAGG
>JAICSR010000507.1 GCA_025936795.1 Ktedonobacterales bacterium
CCTGGGCGACAACAAAGAGAGCTGGGACAACATCGACATCTTCGGCTGGCTCGGCTACCGCATGCAGGTAAAGGTAGACTTCCTGTGCCGCGATTCGATTCTCGCCGCGCCGCTTCTGCTTGACCTCGCTCTTTTCCTCGACCTCGCTAAGCGAGCCGGCATGAAAGGCATCCAGGAATGGCTGTCGTTCTACTTCAAAAGCCCGCAACACGCCGCCACGGTGTACCCGGAGCACGACATCTTCATCCAGCAGACGAAGCTGAAGAACACGCTACGCTGGATGATGGGTGAAGAGCAGATCACCCACCTCGGCCTCGAGTACTACCAGGACTATCAGGAGGAATAGCGGGTAGCTGCGACTGAACATAGGGGCGGAGTCTACGAGCCTATCAGAATGGCCCTGCTACAATGGGAGCGGCAGGGTTATTCAGATAGGTTCTTTTATAGGCTCTTAGCGCCGTTCCTCGGCGGCTTTGCGTTGCGCGTGGCGGCGCGCCTGACGCAGCTTCGCCTGGGTATAGAGTTCGAGCAGGCCGCCGAGATAGAGGCCGCCGAAAAGATAGCCAGCGGCGGTATCGCTGGGCCAGTGGGCGCCAAGGTAGACGCGTGCCGGGCCGATCAGCGCAACCATGCTAGCGCAGGCGCCGGTCAGCGCTGTGCGCAGCATCCCTGGCCGGACGTTGGCCATGCTCGCCGCGCCCAGGAAGCCAAAGACGCTGACGTAATTCATCGTGTGACCGCTGGGGAAGCTGGGCGCGTTGATCAGCCGCAGCACCCGCACGACGCCAGCCGCTGGACGCTTGCGCTGGACGGCGCCCTTGAGCGAGGTATCGAGCAGGGTCACGCCGCCCGCCGCCGCCAGCAGGAACGCCGCTTCGAGCCGCAGCCGCGCCAGCCAGAGGCCCACTGCGCCCGCGCCGATCAGCCCGATGGAGAGCGGCGGAAACCCCGGCGCCGCTACCGCCGTCATGACGCGATCCATCACGGGCGAGCGCAGACGCTGGATCGCTGCCAGCGCTTCGTTGTCGCCGGGCAGCACAGCCCAGCGGCGCGCCGCCAGGGCGGCCACCACCCCCAGCGCAACGCCCGGCATGTAGACCCAGCGCAGCGCCTTGAGCATCTGCGCAGCGTGCTCAGGCGAGGCGAGGCGGCGCTCGACCTGCTGGGTCACCCCCTGCGCGACGTTCTGCGCGACCCCCTCGGCTCCGCGCGCGATACCCGCCGCGAGGTCTTGCGCGGCAGTCGTCGGGGCAGGCGCAACTGCGCTGGCGCTGCTGGTCGCATCCGTCGTCGGCGTTGTCGCCGTCGCAGCCGCTCGCGTGGGAAGCAGGCGAGCAAACGTCTGAAGATTGGACTCTGGCTGCGCCGCGCCACCAGCGGGCGGTCGCTCAGCCGCACAGACACGCAGCGCGGCTGGCTCAACGCGCGCCTCGATCATCGGGCGGTCGGTTCCGGCGCCATACTCACCCTTGTAGGCGCCATCCATCTGGAGCGCCCAGCGCGCGGCCTGCGTGATGCTGACCCGGCGCGCCTGGAAGATGCGGCGGCGCTGATGCGTCATCAGGTGCGGGTCCAGGTGAGTCAGCAAGTCCCAGAGCATACGTGGCCCAGAAACGCGCGCATCCACCACCACATCGAGCAGGCCATCGTCTACGCGCGCATGAGGCGAGAGGACGATGCGCGCGCCATGCGAGGGTGTGTTGCACAGCGTCACCTGGAGCGCCTGCATCTGCTCACGGTGGCCATCCAGTCGCAGGACGACATGCGCTGGCTGAGCGGTCATGATGTCGCGCACACCTGCAATGATGTCGGCGCTCGCCTGCAATCCATTGCTTTTGACGTCCTCGGCCAGCGGAAAGAGTTGCGCCATCAGTCCGACCCCGGCCACCTCGACGAACGGATCATCGCCAATCATGCCGACATCCATGGGGAAGTAGCGGCTGCGGGTGACACACTCGGCCAGCAGGTCTAGCCCGGCCTCGATCTCTTCGGGGATGCCAAACGAGGCGGCGATGTTATTCATCGTACCAAGCGCCAGGATGCCCAGCGCCGGACGCTGTCCCTGCACGCGGATCAAGCCTTCGATCACGCTGCGCACGGTGCCATCGCCGCCCGCCGAGACGATCACCTCGGCGCCCTCGCGCGCCGCCCGCGCAATCTGCGCGATGCAATCTTCCTCAGACTCGGTTGGCTGCACGCGGCCATGCAGACCACGCGCCCGCAACGACGCGCTGAGCCGCTCATCCGAGAGGCAAGCGTCCGTACCCATGCGCGCACGCGCGTTGACCATCACAACGACCTGGGCAGGCGCCTCCCGCCGCTCGCGTTGCTCCGCCTGGCTCGCCGCCGCAGTCTCCATGAATCCCCCCTGTGCGCTGGCACACTGACTCACAAGTGGGGGAGTATGAGCAAAAACGACGCCAAGCGCTCGTTCGCGGCCCTGCGCCGTCTGCGCTCAGTTCGGCTTCGCCGCCGAGACCGACGCAGCCAGGTGGTCAGGGCAGCACGGCGCCAATGAGGGAACGCCGAAGTCC
>JAICSR010000527.1 GCA_025936795.1 Ktedonobacterales bacterium
GACCGCCACAAACTCCACGCCGCCCATGCCAGACTCGATCATGTGATTGACGATGTTGCAGCCCGCGCCGCCCACGCCAACCACCATCAGTCGCGCCGCGCCATTCGCCACGTCCTCTGGCGCTTCGGGCGCTTGCGGCGCCTCACTGGGCGCGGTGGCCGCCGGGCTTCCAGCCGCCTCAGCGGCAGCCATCTGATGCTCCGCCGCAGGTGGAGTGGGCTGCTGTGTGGTTGGTTCGTCTGACGTCTCTGGCGTCTCTGGCGCATCGCGCCAGCCGACCTCAACCGCATCGTCCTCCGCCGAGCGCGCGGCGCTGCCTGGCGCATCGGCGCCGTCGGGCTGCGATTGCGCTGGAAACAGGTCAATGACCGGGCTGCTCTCCGCTGCGCCGTCCGTTGCGCTGTTGACGCCATCGTCTTGCTGATGAAACGCTGGATGATCCGGTGGGACACCTGTAGACATTGGAGGCTCCTCCCTTCAGCTCAGCGACGTGGCGCATGCGCTACGCCAGGAGCGAGCGCCGCAAAGAGACGACGCAGCTCGACGATCAATGACGCCGACCTGACAGGCGTGCGACGTCCGCTGTGTCCGCTGCGCAACTGGCGCCGCGCGCCCAGCCGCAGCAAGCCAGTGGCCACGGCAAAGGCTGGCCGAGTCAGCAACGGCGGCGCGCCCAGCGCGCCCGTTGGCCGTACCACGTCGGCGGGGATGCGCAGCGCGCCAGCCAGCAGCGCATCCAGGCCGCCCAACTCGGCGCCGCCGCCCGTCAGCAGCAGCGTCGCGGGGCGCAGTCCCTGGCGCTGCGCGCGTTGAAGCTGCGCCCGCACTGCCGCGATGAGGTCTTGCGCGCCGTCCGCCGCGCTCTCCGCCAGCACCTTCGCTGGCAGCAGCTCATCCGCGCCGCTGACTGGCTCCAGTTCGATCAGGTCGTCCTCGGCGACCTCGCCCGGCAGACACGTCGCATAGCGGCGCTTCAATGTCTCTGCGACCTCAAAGGGCAGCCGCAACTTATGCGCCATCTGCCGGGTAATCGCATCGCCGCCAAGTGGCAGGCAATCGCACTGCCAGACCGCCCCCTCGGCGTAGATCGCAAGGCCGGTCGTTTGCGCGCCGATATTGAGTACCGCGACCGGCAGGCCGCGCTCGCCCTGTGCGCGCACGCTCTCGCCCGCCGCCAGTGGCCCAGCGATCAGATCATCTGGCTCGATCTCCGCCGCGTTGAGCAGGCGTACGAGATTCTGTGTGACGGCCAGCGGCGCGCTAACGACGCAGGTATCCACCGCCAGCTCGAAGCCGATCATCCCCACGGGATTTGGAATGCCGCCGACGCCATCGATGCGATAGCCTCGCGGAATCACATGCAACTGCTCGCTGCGGTCATCTGGTGTGCCTGCCATGCGCGCTGCGCCAATCACCCGCTCGACATCATGCAGGGTGATCTCCTGGTCGGGGCGCTGCACGGTCGTCTCGGCATGGGTGGTCTGGCTGTGCACATGTGAGCCGCCCACACTGACGTAGGCGCTCATGATGCGCGACTCGCTGGCGTCCTCCAGTTCTTCGAGCGCGGCGAACAGCGCGGCGCTGGCCTGCTCCGGCGCGCTCACCATGCCCTCGCGAATGCCTTCAGAGGGAAACTCGCCGCCCGCGACGAAGGTGAGCGCGCCATCTGGCTCGACGATCGCCATCAACGCTTTGATTGTCTGCGATCCGAGGTCGAGGCTCACAATCGTCGCCTCACGCTCGGACATGCCACGCTGTCGTTCCTTCATCACACACTTCCTGTGTCGCGTCATTCCTGCGACTCGAGCGACTCGAGCAGCCAACGCCACTCATCGGCGTCGGGTCGTTTTCGGCTGGATATCTAGCGGTAATAGGGATGGCTCCCCCAGCGCACATCTATCATGGTGGCGCTCGCGCCGCTCTGCGCGACTCGCGCCAGAATGGCGCCCGCCGCCTCCGCCTGCAACTGCGCTCCTTGCGCCGCTTGCGCTGGCGTCGTCGCCTCCGCCTGCGTCAGTGGGATGACCACTGGCGCGGGCGCTGCGCCTCTGAGATCGGCTAGCGTCGCCCGCGCATCGGCGGGCGAACCAAACACGACCAGCGCGCCAGAGCTTTTGGCCAGCATCGTGAATCCCTGGGAGGCTGAGTAGCGCAACGACGTGGGGTCCAGCCCCGCGCCTGCTGCTGAGATACGCAACTGCCTTGCCATCACGACCAGCGCCGCGTCCATGTGCGTTCCGGGGCGCGGTGTTTGCCCGCTAAAGGCGAGGTCGGCGGGATCATCCACAACGGCGGCGTTGGGCGTGGCCAGCGATGGGTCGCGCTGCACCGCGCCGACGACCAC
>JAICSR010000083.1 GCA_025936795.1 Ktedonobacterales bacterium
CCAGGCATGTACTTTCCGTTCAGGACGTGTGAGAAGTGAGCGTCGCGGCGACGCTGGCGCGTCTATCAACGTGACGCCACTGCGCATGTAGGTCGCTCGACGCCGAGTAAGGCGCCGAGTGAGATACATGCGTGAGACACGGCGTGAACCGGCGTCGGCGGATCAAGGAGTGGATGTATGGTTGCGACGCACGAGACGGAGAGCCAGCGGACAACGCGCCGCCCGCCCGGCAAACGCGCGGGCCGCAGCAGGCGCGCCAGGCGAGGCCTCACGCCGCGCGACGTGGCGCGGGCGGCGCTCAAGTACCTCACCAATGGCGCTATCCAGCGCATCCCTTTTCACAGCGTGCGGCAGTGGTGGTATCGCCGGGTGCTCGGCTGGACACTTCACCCCAGCGCGGCGGTCTTGATGGGTCAGCAGATCCAGATGGCTGGTCTGCGGGCGAGCGGCAAGCTGGTCTCCATTGGCGAGGGAACCGTCATCAATCATGGGTGTCTGCTCTACACCACTGGCGGGTTGCAGATCGGCAAGCAGGTGAGCGTGTCGGCGGGTGTCTGGCTCGTCACTGGCACACACGACATGGCGGCGCCCGGTTTCCCATCGCGCTATTATCCCATCACGATTGACGATTACGCCTGGATCGGTTCGCGCGCGACGATCCTGGCGGGCGTGCACATTGGTGAGGGCGCAGTGGTGATGGCGGGCGCGATGGTGACACGCGATGTCGCTCCCTATGCGATTGTCGGTGGCGTGCCGGCGCGGCAAGTAGGCGTGCGACCGTTGACGAACCCATCGTATGACCTGGATTTCCGGCCTCTGTTCGAGTAAGTTCGCATAACATGAAGGAAATTGTTGAGATGAATCTCGTCGCCTATTCACTCAAGACCAAGGGTGTCACTGCCTTCTCGCGCCGCCTCTGGACGGTCTTCACGCGCTTTGGCGTCTCGGAAGGACGCACACGGCGCTCGCTGATCTCAATGGTCGAGGCGGTGCGGCCCTATCATGCGGCTCCCACGTTTTTCATCCCCGCGAGCGTGCTGGAGCGCAGCCCCAGTCTGATCCGCCGCATACAGCGGGCGGGGGCGGAGATCGGTATTCATGGCTATGTGCATAACGACTATCGCACGCTGACCAAGGAGGCGCAGGCCCGCCAGACACGCGACGCCATCTCCGTCTTCGACCAGGCGCAGGTGCGCTATCTGGGATTCCGCAATCCCTATCTGGGGTGGGATGAGCGCTCGCTGGAGGTCTTCCGCGACCTGGGGCTGACCTATGATAGCAACGAGGCCGTTCTGCACGAGGTGCTGAACGTGGACGAGCTGGCGCCTGCGCTGGCGGATAGCTTTGAGCGCTCGCTGGCGCTGTTCCAGGCGATTCCCTGCACCGAGTACAACCTGCGCCCGCATACAGAGGATGGCCTGCTGCGCATTCCGACCAGCATTCCCGACGATGAGATGCTCTTTGACCGCTTGCAGATTACCGACGCTGCGCGCCTGGGCGAGCTCTGGAGCGAGATCATGCGGCGCGTGTACGACGCTGGCGGCATCTATGTACTGAATCTGCACCCAGAACGCGGCATCCTTGCGCGTGGCGCGCTCGATGCGCTGCTGCGGTCGTCGAGCCAACGCGCGCTGCCCGTCTGGGTGGCGCGCCTGAGCGATGTCGCGGCGTGGTGGCGCGAGCGTGCGGCGACCTCCCTGCAGATCAGCGCAGGTGACGCAGGGCGCTGGCAGGTCGAGGCGCGCGGCTCAACGCGCGCGACGCTGCTTGCGCGCAACGTCGCCGTCGAGGACGCCGAGACGGTAGCCTGGCCCGGCGGTGACCTGCTGGTGAAGGGCCAGGCCTTCAGCGTCACAGCGGCGGCCTATCCAGGGGTGGCGCTCTCGCAGCGCACAGCAGCGGATGTGGAGCAGATGCTTTGCGAGCAAGGCTATCCAACGCGCAGGGTCGCCTCGGCGGCGGAGGCTCAGGCAGGCGCGTTTGTCGACCGCCCTGACGGGTTGGGAGCGACGCGCGCGGAGCGTCAGCGCGCCGCCAGCGCCCTGGTGCGCGAGATCGAGCAGGGCGCGACGCCGCTTGTGCGCATCGGCCTGTGGCCAGAGGGGCAGCGGGCCGCGCTCTCGATCTCAGGCGACATCGACTCGGTGACGATTCAGGACTTCTTTCTCCGCATCCTTGAGGTGCGCAAGTTTGCGGTGGCGTGAGCGGCGGCGCATTCTTCATCCGCATCTCCAGCGCCATCTCTACCGCATCTCCACCGCGCCAGCGCCGCCCTGCGACCGTGGCCTGCTATCATGGCCGCAGTGGGTGGTCAGGGCGCATGGGGCGGCATAGCGTATCAATAGCATTTTTTCAAATGCATATTCGGCGACGTTGTCAGGGGGAGCAGTATGACCTTTATCGTGGCGCCGCAGGACGCAGTGAGTTCATTCATCGCACAGCATACCGATGAGCCGTTCTACTATCAGCCCGCATGGCTTGCGCTGCTCTCGCGCCTCTACGGCTATCCCGTCCACACGCTTCAGACGACCGACGAGAGTGGCGCGCTGACGGGATTCATGCCAGTAATGGCCGTGCGCAGCCCGCTCACGGGGCGGCGCATCGTCTCGCTGCCATTCTCAGATTGCTGCCCCCCACTGGCGACCAGCGACACAGCGGTGAATGCGCTGGTGGACCAGGCGTTGGCGCTGGCCCAGTCCGAGCGCGCACGCTATCTGGAGGTGCGCTCTGGCGCGTTGGCCGCCCTGGACGCGCGCCCCGACCTGACCCACAATGATCTCTACAGTCGCTGGGTTGTGCCGCTGGAGCGTGACACGCAGGCGATGTGGAAGCGCGTCAAGACCTCGCCGCAGCAGCGGGTGAAGAAGGCGCGCAAAGACGGCGTCACCGTGCGGGTGGCCGAGAGCCTTGCCGATGTGGACGCCTACTATCACCTGCACCTGCTGACGCGCTCGCGCAAGCACGGCATGCCAGCCCAGCCCATTCGCTACTTCCGCGACCTCTGGCAGACATTCGGCGCAGCGGACCCGGCGGCTGGCCAGATGCGCCTGCTGCTGGCGGAGCATGCGGGCGCGGTCATCGGCGGCATGATCTTGCTGATCTCTGGCGTGACGGTGCGCAATGCGTATAGCGCGTCAGATCCCAACCTTTTGCGGTTGGGGCCGAATAATGCCCTGATGTGGGAGGCGATGTCGTGGGCGGGCGCGCAAGGTTATGCGCGCTTCGATATGGGGCGCACCGCGCACGATAACCCCAGCCTGGCCAGCTTCAAGCACAGTTGGGGCGCGCAGGAAGAACCGATGCCCTATTACTACCATCCAGCAATCGCCGGGCTGGCCTCGACCTCGGAGCAGAGCTGGAAGTATCGGCTGCTGACCGGCGGCTGGCGGCGGCTTCCGCTGCCCATCTCGCAGGCGCTGGGCGGCGCGCTCTACAAACACCTCGGCTGAGCGCGCTGGCGGCTCGCGTGTGATGGCGGCTAGAGGGCGCTGATCTGCTCGAGCAGGATGGGATAGGTGTAGTCGCACTGCTGTTCGCGCTGCGTCGGGTCAATGATGTCGTGGATGAGATTGCGCGCCGGGTCGAAGGTGTAGAGCGTCGCCTGCGCTCTGTGTGCGCGCCAGCGCCGGAGCAGTGAGTGCGAGAGCGCGCCATTCACGGCGGGGTCCACCGGATTGAGCATCAGCAGGATGACGCCCGCTTGCGGGGTCGCACTTGCGGCGGCACGGTAGACCTGGCGCCCCAGCCGCATCACGCTGGCCAGCCCACGAGTCGCGAATCCACGGTAACTCTGCGGCGGGCCTTCCTTGAAGGGGCTGACACGCTGCGTCATGATGTTGGGCGCCCAGGCGAAGGCGCGCATCACTGCGAAGTTGGCGCTGTCGTTCAGGAGTGGGAGGTCAGGCAAGAGGCCGAAGAGCGGCGCGATTGGCACGGCAGCGTGGACATCGCGCCGCTGCTGCGCGAGCCATGCGGCCAGTGTCCCACCAGCGGAGATGCCCGCGACGGTGACGTGAGCGCCCAGCCCCTGCGCGATATCTACGATCTGATGCCCGAAGCGCTGAAGATCGGCGACGCTGAGGCTGCCCAGCGCGTGCGTATCGCGGTCGCGCAAGCCATTGCCGGGCATCCGTGGAATCAGCACGTTGTAGCCCCGCTCGAAGAAGAGCGGGGCTAGCTGTTGGTACTGGCGGGGGCAGTTTGTCATCCCATGGATCAGGACGATGACGCGCTCGGTGGCATGGCCGTGGGTCAGCAGGCTGGTGCGACAGACGGGGTTCACGGCGTCGTCGTCGAGCGCCTGGAGCGTCGCAAGCTGCGCCAGCGCAGCGGTGTAGTCAGCCGCAGGCAGCGGCGCGGGCAGCGAGAGCGCCTGGCGCGTCTGTCTCCGCTGCATGTTGACTCCCCTCTTCACCGCACACGCCTGCTCGCGCCGCTAGCGCCAGTATGGCAGACGCGCGAGCGGGACTTCAAGGGGGCAGGCGGCGCAACGGCTGGGCCACTTGCTACGGCGCCGTGGGCAGCGTAAACGCGCAATCCTGCAAGCGTTTGACGAATGCCGGGCGCCGCAAGTGTGGCTGAACCCAGCGGAGGAAGCGCTCCTGGAACTGTGGTCGCTCATCGAATCGCCCAGCGACTTCCCGCAACTCCATCAGCAGCTTGGTCGCTTCGTCATAGCCTGGGCCCGACCCACGCTCGACAGCCGCAGTGATGCGCCGCCAGTAGTCGTCCTGGTGGTCATGGATCTGCTGCAGATGGCGCTGGCGCTGGCGTTGCTGCTCTTCACGCCGCTCGCGCTCCAGTTGCTCCTTGATGTCCTTGCTCTCCGCGAGCAGTGTCGCATAGGGGACGCGCTCGCCCGATGGCGGCGCGGCGTCGCGCTGGTCGGGGCGCAGCGCGCGTAGTTCGCTCGCCAGCAAGCGGCTCAGGCCCGGCTCATTGCGCGCCAGTCGCACGAGATACTGTTTGCGACGTTCGGGCGGCAGCGACTCAACCCACGCGGTGAAATCATCGCTGGGCGCTGGTGTCGCTGGGGCGCTATGCTGCGCGGCAGCCACGATCAGTTCCTGCGGCAGTTGCAGCAGTTCCACCAGCGCTTGCTGAGCGCTGGTCAACGTGGCCAGGCCAGGCGGAATCGGTGGTACGTCAATCTCATAGTCCTCGGCTTCATCGTAGCTGCCCATCAGACGTTGCGCCGCCAGCCAGACGATATACAGCGAGCGTAGATCGCCCTCCATCAGCTCATCACGGATGGGCATGAGGGAGCCTAGCTCATACTCGATCCATTCGTCAGGGCCTTCGATCACTCCAAAGTGAATGTCGAGTGTGTCGTAATCCTGGTGTTGCGCGAGGGTGACAAACTCGTCGAGATCGTAGCCATCGAGCAGCGTGGCTGGCACGACGCCGTGCGGGAAGCGCAGGGCCAGTTGTGGCGCGCCCCAGTTGGCCCAGTAGAGGAAGCCATCGAAGAACCGGTAGAGCACGTCTATCGGGTCGTGCTTGAAGTCGCCCCAGGAATATTCGATCAGCGCGTGGGTAGACGACGCTTCGATGTGGCTTGAGAGCCGATTGACCGCGTCCAGTTGCTCGCGCGACAGCGGCCGATCGCTGGTCATGAATTCGTAGCGCTGGTATTCGCTCATCGGCGTGGCCCTCCTTGCAGGCATGGCAGGCGTGGCAGGCATGGCGCCATCATAGCATGCGCGGAGATACTGCTGCGAGTCGCACTATGGCTCAGCGGCGGAGGCCGATTCAGCGCCATGCGAAAGGCCGCCTCCCCGTGGGGAAGCGGCCTTCGTTGCTGATGCGTCAGGTCTGTTCCGGTGAGCCCCCAGAACGTGAACTCCGAACCTGCTCTACTGGGCGAGCATGCTCATTTCCGGGCCTCTGGTTGGGGCGCAGGCCCTCCCAGATGGCGGTGGTTCGGCGTTTCGTCCGAGTCGGCAGGGGTGGCAGGGGTGGCAGGAGCGTCCGGATGCGGGGCGGCCCACGCAGAGGCTGCATCGCAATGGACACTGGGGTTCCACATGCTAAACATGCCCGTTGGATTATTTTTCCATGTCCAGGCATGCAGCGAGTAGAACGCCGGTAGCCCGAATCGGTTCCCGTCCGGCGTCAACATGAAGGATTGACCAAACAGCGTGGGAAGCGAGTGATGTTGCGCATCCCACTGCTGCTGGAAGACGACGTATTCGAGCGCGACCAGGTGTAGCTGGCCATTCTCTGCTGGCTCGTAGACAAGCGCCTGTGGCTTCGCGGGATCAACCTGCCCGGAGTTCACCAGGGTTCCGCTGACATAGTGGACACCCATGGCGCCAACCCCCGGATTGTCGATACATGCGATCCCAGCAGTATCTTTGAGAATGGTGTATCCATTCCCTTGCGCCACGGAAAGGGTGTGGTAGCGGGCGGTCGCGGCGCGGGCCGCGGCGAGCGGATCATGGGTCGGGACACTGGCCGAGCCATGGACAATGGCGCCCGCTATTCCACTCGCCAGCAACATGGCAGTGACGAACGCAGCGCCGATCGTCAGGGCGGATTTGTTCACACGCATGTTGTTCCTCTTAGCGGTAGAAGTAGGGGTCGAGGACCTGCACCTCGATGATCTTATCCACGGGCAGGTTGTTGCGGCGGGCGGCGCGGCGGATCGCCTCAGGCGAGGGCGCGTCGTAGATGCAATAGGACTGGGACTTGTCCTCAGTGACGTAGGAGTGAATCCACGTCACCAGATCGTCGGTGTTCGTGGCGACCACTGTGCGACAGACGTTAGCGCCTTCCTCCGTGAGGGGAATCTGTAGACCATCGGGGAAGGTGCGTTCGACCAGATAGCGCGGCATGTTGCTCTCCTTTTCTTCGCCTGGCCTGACGCGGCATGTGCGTCAACTGCCCAGGCACGAGGAGCATAACCGCGTTACGCTGGAAAGCACGTCGGAAGACCTCCCCACATTGGAGGGCTCGCATCCCTATGTTGCTAGGGTTGCTAGTGGGTGGCGCTGTGGGGGAGCACCCCGAGCTCATAGGCGAGGCGCACCGCCTCGGCGCGCGAGCGCGCCTCCAGTTTTGCCAGCACGGCAGAGACATGGTGGTCGACGGTTTTGGGGGTGGTCGAAAGTCGGTCGGCAATCTCGCTGTTGCGCAGGCCCTCGGCCAGCAGCAGCAATATCTCGAGCTGACGAGGGGTGAGGCCACGCGGATTCGCCTGCGTGGTTGGCCGCGGACCGCGTGGGAGGCCACGGGCTCCCCGCGCACGCAACTGTCGCCGTGCGATCTCCGCTGCGGGCAGCGCGCCTAGCCGCTCCAATATGGTAAGCGCCACTCGTTGGGCTGGCTCATCGCCATCCAGGAGCGCCAGCGCTTGCTCATACGGGCAACCGATCTGTTCCCAGGCATCCGCCGCCGCGCGCCAATCGCCCGTGATCTGGAGCGCATAAGGGGTGATAGCGCCCGACAGGGGTTGGGTCAGGGCTGCTACGCGCCACAGCCAGAAGGAGAGTTGCCCCAGCGCCCAGGGATTGCTGTGCGCACGCGCCAGGTCGAAGCCGATACGCGCTTCCGCTACGCACCGGGCGCGGTCTCCATGGAGCCAGGCTGCCTCAGCGCGCGCTGCCATCACCGGCGCGATGCGCTGTAGCTCACCAGTAGCAAGCGCCAGATCGCGGGCTTCGTCCAGTAGCACATCGGCGTCAGGATCGCCGCGACGCACCCGTATCCAGCTCAACGTGACGAGCGCTTGTATCCGGTTGATTGGAGGGACTCGGGGGGCGCCGAGTACGGTAGCTGCGTCCTCACTGGCCGACGCCCATTTTCCCTCTTCGAGCGCAGCCAACGCGCGCCACGAGATCATCTGATAGGTATAGATATCGAGATCGCGATCCACGCAATAGGCGGTGCCTGCGGACGTGCAGTCGTAGGCGTTGGCATAGTCACGGAAGCGAACGAAATAGCTTGATAGATTAGAGTATGCGCGCCCTGCATGTTCCTCGAAGCCGTGTTCCAATGCGAGACGCAGGCTTTGGTTCACTTCGTCCTGTCCGTGTTTGTCGCCTGCCTGAAGCCGGGCCATCCCGCGCGTGTTGAGCGCATGGATGACGATCTCGTCGTCTCCTAGCTGTTCCGCCAGTTCGAGCGCGCGGCTACCCCACACCTGCGCATCAGCAGCTTCCTCCGCAAGCATTGCGAACATCGCCCGATAGCTGTAAGCCCACGCCAACTCCTTGTCCGATGGCAGCGTTTGCAGCAGGCCTACAGCGGCGTCCACATAGTGGTCGGCTTCGGCCTTCCGGCCCACATACCAGTAGATCCGCGATAGCCAGCACAGATTGTGGCCAACACGCAGGGGGATGTGGAGCGTCTGCCAAATTGCCAGCGCGTCTTCGCCTGCTTGTATAGCTCCGGACATTTGTCCAGTGAGGAAACACTCGTGCGCCAGCCCTTCAAGCAACTCAGCGCGTTGGTTGAGTTCCAGGTTGTCTGCGAAGCGCAGCGCCGTCCGGTACTGTTCCGCAGCTTCACGGTGCGCGCCTCGATCCGACGCCTGCTTGGCCGCCGTCGGCGCGAAACGCAGCGTCAGCGCGCTATCCTGCGCCTGCGCTGCGTGGTGCGCGAGCCGAGCCAGCGATGCCTGCTCGACACCATGCTCAAGCAGTGCGCTCACCACTGCGGCGTGCAGCGCGCGCCGTCGCGCGGGTGAGAGTGCGCTCTCGACCGCCTGGCGGGCCAACTCATGGCGGAATCCAACCGCTTCACCATCCAGGTGAAGGATGCCGGAGTCAAGGCATTCATCGAGCGTGGCGCCATCTTCTGCGCCGATAGCCTCGACGAGCCACCACTCGATCTTGTTCGGCACAATCGACACCAGTTCGAGGAGGCGTTGCGCTGCGGGCGAGCGGCGGGAGACCTGCGCAAGAACGGCGTCAGATATGCTTGCTGGCACACCAGCGCTGTCCCACGCGAGCGCTTCGGTCAGGAAGAACGGATTGCCGCCAGTGGCTCGGTACAGATCTGCGCCTGGACGATCAACCTGCTCAGCCAGCGCCTCGACGGCTGCCTCCGAGAGTGGGCGCAACCGTAGCCGTGTGACGTCGCGGGCGGGCAGATCGCCAAGGACAAGTCGCAGCGGATGATCCCGGCTGAGATCATCGTCGCGGTACGTCAGGATGAGGAGCGTCGGCATTTGATGGATGCGGCGCGCAAGGTACTTGATGAGATCAAGGGTCGCCTCATCGGCCCAGTGGATATCTTCGACGACCAGAATGGTGGGCGCCTGGGTAAGCTCGGTGAGGACTGCGGCGAAGAGCGTTGCGCGATTTGAGGTACCCTCAAGCGTGACACGCAGCGGCGCCTGCGCCTGTTGGGCGATGTCATACAGTGGCCCCAGCGGACGCGGCGTGAAAAGCGCCTCGCATGCGCCCCACAGCATCCGAACGCTCGTTGGGCGTCGCTCGACGAAGCGCTCGACGAAGCGCTCCACCAGGGTCGTTTTGCCGATCCCCGCGTCGCCGCTGACCAGTACGATCCGCCCGTGCTCCTCGGTGGCTTGAAGCAGTGACTGATTGAGCGCGAGCAGGAATTCGTCGCGTTCGAGCAGATCCGCTGCCATATGCCTACTCCTCGTTGCCGGAAGACTGCCCAGAAGATACCTTGGCGCGCTCGATATGAGTCTAGCCCCGCTACGGACACAGATTGTACAGCGCGCGGCCTACCGGAGACATCATGCGCATGCGCCATCATGCGCTGGCAACTCATACGCAGTTGGAAATCGTCGCCCAGTTCTCGACGACGCCCACGAGCGGCGCCTCATCAGCGCTATGGGGACATGCTTGGCCCAACATGGGGATTTCCCCCCATGTGGCGCATGGGTCGGCGCAGGTATGCTACTGGCGCGTGGACAGTTGGACGCGCGGCGACGCCCGGTGGGCGCCAAAGGAGGGAGAGGATATATGCCCCTGGTACAGGGAAAGGGAACGCCGTCGGAGGCGTCACACGTGACGCGACTGGTGAGGGGCGCCTGCCCGCACGATTGCCCTGATACCTGCGCGACGCTGACCGAGGTGCGCGATGGCCGCGCGGTGCGCTTCACTGGCGCGCCCGAACATCCGGTGACGCAGGGCTGGCTCTGCGCCAAGGTGCGTCCCTATCTGGAGCGCGTCTACCATCCCGATCGGTTACTCACGCCACTGCGCCGCATTGGCCCGAAAGGCGCCGCCGACCACTGGGAGCCGATCTCGTGGGACGACGCCATCAGCGAGATCGCCGGTCGCTGGCAGGAGATCATCGCCCGCTACGGGGCGGCGGCAATCTTGCCATACTCCTACAGTGGCACGATTGGCGTTGTCCAGCTCAGCGTTGCCAGCCGCCGCCTCTGGAACCGTATGGGCGCCAGTGGGCTTGAGCGCTCCATCTGTGGCGCGGCAGCCGTAGCGGCAGTGACCGCGACATACGGCGCGCGCTGGGCGCCTGAATATGCTGAGGTCCTCGACAGTCGCCTCGTCGTTCTGTGGGGCCACAATCCGGCATCAACCGCACCGCACTTCATGCCGCTATTGCGGGAAGCGCAGCGACGCGGCGCATACGTGGTTGTGATCGATCCCCGCCGCACCCTCACCGCGCGCTCTGCCGATGAGCACCTGCAACCGCGTCCAGCCACCGATGGCGCATTAGCGCTTGGCCTGATGCATGTACTCTTTTCCGAGGGGCTGCATGACGAGCCTTGGCTGGAGGCCCATTCCATCGGTTGGCGTGACCTGCGCGACCGTGTGGCGAGCTATCCGCCGGAGCATGTCGCCGAGATTACCGGTATCTCGGCAGAGACGATAGTGGCGCTGGCGCGGCGCTTGGGCAAGACCAAACCTGCCCTGCTCAAATTCGCCGATGGGGTGCAGCGCCACGGCAACGGCGGCCAGACCGTGCGAGCGATCTGCAGCCTACCTGCGATAGTAGGTCAGGTGGGCGTGCGCGGCGGCGGGCTTTCCTACCAGACGAGCGACTACATTACCTACGACGCCGAGACGATCGGCCATAAAAGCGAGTGCCCGCCGACGCCACGGGTGGTCAACATGAACCGACTGGGCGCCGCGCTGACGGGCGAGGTGAGCGAACCGCCGATCATGGCGCTCTACGTCTTCAACGCCAATCCGCTCGTCTCGACACCCAACACCGGACGTATCATCCAGGGGATGCTGCGCCCCGACCTCTTCACCGTCGTCCACGATCTCTTTCTGACTGATACCGCACGCTATGCCGATATCGTGCTGCCTGCGACCAGTCAACTCGAACAGGTCGATTTTCATGAGGCGTACGGGCACCGCAATGTGCAATACAACGAGGCGGCGATTGCGCCTCTGGGCGAGTCGAAGAGCAACTGGGACGTGATGCGGCTGCTGGCGCAGGCAATGGGTTACGACGAGCCGTGGCTGCGCCAAACGGCTGAAGAGGTCATTGCCGAACTGTTGGACGCTTCCCGTCCGATCAGCCCGACGCTGGAAGGTATCACGCTTGAACGGCTGCAAGCTGAGGGAACCGTGCCAGATACCATTCCTCCGGAGCGCGACGTGCCATTCAGTGACGGCTACTTCCCGACGCCCTCCGGCAAGGTGGAGCTACGCTGCGATGCCTTGATCGCTGCAGGGCTAGACCCCTTGCCGGAGTATGTGGCGCCAGCGGAGTTTGCCAACAGACCCCAGGGTGATTCCCGGCTAACGCTGATCACTGGGGCGGCGCACCATTTCGTCTCCAGCAGTTTCGCCAATGTTCCCAGTCTGATTGCCAAAGAGGGAGCTATCCCCTGGATCGAGATTCACCCCGATGATGCTCGCCGCCGGGGTATCACCGCTGGGGCGATGGTGACGGTCTCGAATGCGCGCGGCGAATGCCGACTGCGGGCGATGGTGTCAGAGAACGTGGCGCCGGGTGTGGCGGTTGCGCCGAAGGGCCGCTGGCTCTCGCTCAGCCACGACGCGCACAATGTCAACTGGACGACTTCCGACGCCCTGGCTGATCTGGCGGGCCAAAGCACTTTTCACAGCAATTTGGTGGAGATTCGTCTTGCCGAGTAGCGGCATGCTGCATGTCGTTTGCGATGGTCAGTGCGCTGGCGTCTGTACCAGAGCAGGCGCTTCTCGGCGTACTCGTGGGCATACAAAAACTCGGTCGCAGCGACAGCGGGACGCATGCAACAGGTCTCCTTGTGGAAACCCGTGCGCATTCACCGCTTGGCTGGGCCGAGTCTTGGCCACTTCTGGCGTGGTGAGCCCCCGGGGACTTGAACCCCGAACCCGCTGATTAAGAGTCAGCTGCTCTGCCAATTGAGCTAGAGGCCCGTCGCGCGCTTCCCTGAGCAACCTCAACAGGAGCCGCTCAAAAAGTATAGCATCGCCAGAAACCGCACGTCAAGCGGAACTGCGCTGGAGGGTGCGCGTCAGTTTTTTACAGACAAGGGAGCGCCATAGCGTCGCCACGGGTGCGAGGTGGGGAGCGAAGCAGACGGGCGCGGGAGTGGCAGGACGG
>JAICSR010000444.1 GCA_025936795.1 Ktedonobacterales bacterium
GCCACGCTGCCCAACTCACGAGGGCGAAAAGCGAGCGCAATCCCCGCGCAACGTTTCGCCCTACCAATTCACTATAGCAGACTCCAGGCCAACATGCCATAGTCCTCTTGACTGACTCAGCGCTCTCACAGCCAGCCCCACGGCGCAACGAACCGCCCCGATACGCTGCTATCGGGGCGGTTCGTCTCAGATGGGAGCGCGTGGCGCCAGCGCGCGGCAGGCGATCAGTAGATGAAGGCGACCCCTGAACCGACGTGCGCATAGCGGTAGTCTACGCGACCCCAACCACCGCCGTTCCAGTAGAAGTTCATCTCGGAGATGATGAACCAGCCGCCACCGAGCAGTTGCACGACATGCGCGACGTGACCGCTGCCACCCGCGCCCTCGACTCCTGGCTGGAAGACCACCGTCGCCCCGGCGGCTGGCGCATAGCCGACGCTCATGCCCTGGGCGCGCGCATTATTGAGCCAGTTGCTCGCGATCCCCAGCGTGCCGAGCTGCGGCTCATCGCGGCGGGCGTACCAGGCCCACCAGGTGCAGACGCCGAACTCCGAACTATGCGGATCACCCGCAAAGTCGCCCATCGAGTAGGTGGGGTGTCCTGGGACGGGAGTCCACGCGCTGATGCCACCTGCTGAGGTGTAGACCGTCGCCGACTGAGGCGCCGAGGCGACCGGCTTGGGCGGTATCGTATGGATCACCAGCACCGAGGCAATCGCGCTGGGCGTTGTCTTGTGCGCCGACCCAGCAAGCGCCATCAGGGGAGACGACGCGCGCAGAGTCGTCGCCTGGAGTGGCGCCGCGTTCAAGGTAGGCCAGTCGCCGGATGGGTTGGGAACCCAGGCAGACGCATCGGAGATGAGGCGTCCATCGGCGCTGATATGCCACTGCGTGGCGCAGTGCTTGACATTGCCCTGCGTGTTGCTCTGCGTTCCGCGCGCCAGGGCGCCAAGTGTGGAGTCAAGCGAGCCGTTCGCGCCTTCGACGCTGGCCTGGCTCTGCGTGGTGAACGAGAGTGGGACGACGCCAGCGGAGTTCGCAGCGGAGTTCGCAGCAGGGTTTGGGGTGGCGTTCGCAGCGGAACTCGTGATGACGGGGGGAATGCCTGCGGCGCTGGCGGCTAGCGGCGCGCTCCATGAGCGACAGAGCCAGCCGTTCTCCAGTGTGAGCCAGGAGGTCAGCGCGGCGGGACTTTGCCCGTGCGCCTCCACTGTCTCCATCGGCGCCCCACCGGCGTTGAGCGCCAGACCGCCGAGCAATGCGACTGAGAGCAGTCGCCCACCATTCCTCCAGAGCACGTCAGATCGTAGCAAAATCGCATCCTCCTCAGGACGGGCGCGTGTGATGCGACCACCACACAGGCCCATCGCGGGAGGCGCCGAATCTCGTAGCCGACTGTCCAGCGCGCCGTGACCTCCTCTGAGTGTCACAACGCGCTGGACACAGGCGGTTAGGCGCCTGCGCCAGGTCGGGCGAGCTGTTTCAGCGCCTCCTCATCCCCTCGTCTCGGAGTATCTCCCCCGCACCTGCTCGTAAGAGCGTGCGAGCGAATCGAGCGCAGCCAGTGCTCATATCCCGGGAGCCGTCGCTACAACCGGATGACCGCCTGCGTGCTCTCCCCCGACAAGGGGTCTGCTCCACATGGAACAGATGTACCTGAACATTACGTTGCCAACTATACCTGCGCCCGCCAGGTTTTGCGTGAATCGGCGCCTGGCTTAGTACTTTCGGACTGCGCTTACTCAGTCGTCGCGTCCCAAAAGCGCTGGTATCGGGCATTCTCCACGAATCCAAGCCGTTGGCGCTTTCGGCGCCCGACTGCCAAAAGTGGCGTAACTCACACTTTACGCCGATGTCTAAGGCCTTCAACGAGGACGATTCACAGATGGTCACAATCGGGCGTTTTGGCGTACCCGCGTGCGACGCCAACCGATCTCACCGCGCTTGCTGAGCCTGCGCCTGGCTGCATGCCACACGTTGGGGCGCGCTCGCAGCGTACTATAAGGTTGGGCGCGCGGCGCCAGACACAGCAGACTGGGCGAAGCGAGAGGGAAGAGCAGGCGAGATGGGGAATCCGACTGAGGCGACTGAGGCGACTGAGGCGACTGAGGCGCGCATCGTGGCGCGGCGCAGCTATGCGGCGCTCTGGGATGTTGACGGCGTCATCATTGATAGCGGCGAGCAGCACCGGCAGGCATGGGAGGCGCTGGCGCGCGAGCAGGGTTTCCCCTACTCCGATGCGGCGTTCTGGGCAGGCTTTGGCATGCGCAATAGCGACAGTATTCCGCTGATGTTTGGCGTGGACGACCCCGAGCGGATTGCGCCGCTGAGCGAGCGCAAAGAGGCGATCTATCGCGACCTCATGCAGCGCGAGGCGGTGGCGCTGCCCGGCGCGCGCGAGTTGCTGGCGGCGCTGCACGCGGCGGGTTATCGGCAGGCGCTCGGCTCCTCCGCGCCCATCATCAATATCGAGACGATCATTCGCCTGCTGGGCATCGGTCCCTCGCTCGACGGCTTCGTCTCCGGGGAGCATGTCGCCCATGGCAAGCCCGCGCCCGATATCTTTCTGGCGGGGGCTGCGCTGCTGGGCGTCGCGCCCGCGCGCTGCGTGGTCTTCGAGGATGCCCCCGCTGGGATTGCGGCGGCGCGCGCAGGTGGCATGCGCTGCATCGCCGTGCGCCGCGCCGGCCAGGCCGACGCCCCCGGCCTGGAGACCGCCGACCGCATCGTAGATTCGCTGCGCGAGCTGACCGTCGCTGACATTGATCGCCTGCTCGGCCTCAGCCCCGCATGATCGCTGCGTCTCATTGCCCGACGCTACGCACGGGCTTATCATGCGTTCGTTCCGCCTTTGACAGAAGGAGCGACACCAGATAGACTGCGAGTGGGAGGTGAAACCCATGCATACTCCCAGGCCCACTCATCCCATTCACGTGACCACTGAAGCAGTTACGTCACTTCGCGAGTTCATCCGAGCGCAGAGCACACCGCAAGCGGCGGCGACGCCTGCTCGGATCATTCTGAGGGCCAAGGTATGACAAACATCCTCACCTCGCTCTCCGTCTCTCACCCCGTGCAAGCAATCATTGTCGGCGCCGTGCTGGCGTTTCTCACAGCGCAAGTCATCATGAATGTCGTGGTGAACGCTGCGACGACGACCGTCAACGGGTGGCGTACCACC
>JAICSR010000478.1 GCA_025936795.1 Ktedonobacterales bacterium
AGGCCGCCAGAGCTGCTGAGTCGCGCGCCAAGTTGCCCAATCGCCGCATCCGCTGCCTGCTGCGCTGACATGCCCCCAGCGATCAGGTCGAGCGCGCGGCGCGCCAGTGTCAGGCGGATGAAGTCCTCGCCCTGGCCGGTGCATGAGACGCCGCCCAGGCCGCGCTCCGCCGCGAAGCCGCAGCCCGCTAGCGGGGTATCACCCACGCGCCCCGGATGCTTTCCCGCCATGCCGCCAGTCGAGGCGCCAGCGGCGATGCGACCCTGCGCGTCCATCGCGACGGCGCCGACCGTGCCATGCTTCGTGTCGTCGGCGTGCACGTTCTCCACTGCGACGGCGCCGACATCCAGACCGCCGAGCGCCGGGTCAACGCCCACCCCATCGCCCTCGCGATAGCCGCTCCGCCAGCGTGCGCGCTGCGCCTCCGTCACCAGTTCCTCCGGGTCGCAGAGCGCCAGGCCCGCCTCGGTGGCGAACAGTTCCGCGCCCGCGCCGACCAGCAAGACATGTGGGCTGGCCAGCACGGCCCGCGCCAGCAGAATCGGATTCTTCACCCGCTGCACGCCCGCCACGGCGCCCACCTGCATCGCCTCGCCGTCCATCAGGCCCGCGTCCAGTTCGGCGCGGCCATCGAGCGTCAGCACGGCGCCTGTTCCCGCGTTGAAGCCAGGATTATCCTCCAGCGCCATGATGGCCATCTGCACAGCGTCGAGCGCAGAGCCGCCCGCCAGCAACGTGCGCCAGCCCGCCTCAACCGCTGCCCGGCAGCCATCGCGGGCCGCCGCCTCCCGACTGGCTGGGATGATACCGGCGCCTCCGTGGACGATCAATGCGAGTGCCATGCGGGTGTTACCTCCATCGTTGGGGAGCAATGCGCCCGACGCTGGGCGCGGATACGCTGATTGCCACACATGCTATACGTGTTCTACGCGCCGTGCGCGTGCGCTAGGGCTGCTCTGGCCCGACGCTTGGGTCGGACGCTGCGGTCGTTGCGCCGCGCGGCGCGCTGGCGACTGAGCCAATCGCCTGATCGGGCTGATTCGGCTGCGCGGCGGACTCCGGCTCGGTTGGCTGCGCGGGCGCGCCAAGCGGCGCATCGCCATGCAACTCAGGCGCGTTGTACTGCGGCAGACGCATCTCGGCGCGAATGCGGCGGATGCCCTGGTAGACAGCGCGCGGGTCGAGATTGAGTTCCTCGGCGAGCGTCTTGTGGATGCCGACATCCGGCACGGGCAGGTGTGGCAGGTACGCCATGCGGATACGCTCCAGGTCGGTCTCGGCGCCCGTATAGGATTGCAGCTCCCACCAGCTTGGCAGCTGCATGCGCGTGCGCAGCGCGGCGACGACATGCTTGACGTGCGACTTCGGCACACTCAGTTCGGTGGCGATGCGCGTGCGGATGCCATCGAACTCAATGGGCTGGGCCAGCTCCAGGTAGCGCGCCTCGATGCGCTGGCGTAGCTCGTCGGTCAGCTCGAACTGCGGGACGACTGGACGCGGCGGTTTGGGCGGGCGTGGCGCTGGCGCCGGGCGCTCACCACGCGGCGCTGTCGGCTTGGCCCCTCGCTTCGCACCATGCTCGCCGCCATGTGGCGCAGGACGGTCGTGGTGATCGTGAGCGCCATCATGCGGGCGTGGCTCCGCCTGCCGCTGAGCGCGCTCGCGGGCATGTTGCTCATCGCGGGCGCGCTCCTCGGCGCGACGTTGCTCGTCGCGGCGCTGCTGCTCACGGCGCTGCTCCTCGCGAATAGCGGCGGCGCCATACAGTCCAGTGTCGGGCGGGGGCGCGCCAGTCGCGGCGCTGGCGGCGGTGGGATCGAGCAGGCTGGCGGCTGGGCCAACAATCCTGACAGGCTGGACACTTGTAGCGCTGGGGCTGCGCGCGGCTCCCGTGGTTCTGGCCGCCGCGCGCGCCGCTCGCTCCTGCTTCTCGCACTGGTCGCACAGGGTCTGGCTCGATCTGGCGGGCTTGAATGTCTTTCCGCAGCGAGCGCAGCGCATCTTGTCCTTCATACCTGCCCCTCTCTCCCGAACCTAAATAACGTGCGATGACCCCCGTCGGTCATGGTCTCAATCGCATGCTTTTGAAGTATAGGTCTCGCACGCAGATGCGTCAATTCAGGAGAGTTCAAGCGCATTGGCATGAGGGCGGGCGCCTACCTGCGCAGCGCGATGTCCACCAGCCACGGCGCGACCCGCTCTACCGCGATGGCCGCGCCATACCACCACGGCGCGACCACTTCGCGGCGCGGTCGCTCCACCAGCCCAGCGATGGCCCGCGCGATCAGGCCTGGGCCCGGCAGGCGTCCACGACGCTTGGGATTGAACGCCGTGCGGATGTAGCCAGGCGAGACAACCGAGACGGAGACACCGCTGCTGTGAAGCTGCCGTCGCAGTGAGAGCGCGAAGCCGCGCAGGCCAAATTTGGTCGCGCTATACATCGGGTCGGTGGCGATATTGCCCGCGACGGAGGCGACGCAGATGATGGCGCCGCTGCGGCGGCTCAGCATCGCTGGCAGCAGCAGTCGTGTCAGCAGGGCGGCGCCGGTGAGGTTGGTATCGAGCATCTTTGCGACGCTCTCTGGGGCGATCTGAGCGAAGGGACCGCGCAAATGAATGCCCGCATTGTTGATGAGGATATCCACCTGGCCATAGACCGCCTCAGCGGCGCTGGCCAGCCGCTCGACGCTGGCGAGGTCGGAGATGTCGGCCTCGATGGCGCTGGCCTGTCCGCCCGCTGCTGTGATGGCCGCGACCTGCTCGGCAAGGAGATCAGCCCGTCGCGCGGCGAGGATAACCCGCGCG
>JAICSR010000061.1 GCA_025936795.1 Ktedonobacterales bacterium
ACGGTGTCTTGTCGCTGGCGAACCAGGAATACTAGAAGGGAACCTCATCAGCGGTCATGTCATCATACCCGCTGCCCGACGATGATCCCTGGCTCTGCCCCTTCGGATCGAGCATCTGCATGTCAAGCGCTGTCACATCCCATGCTACGCGCTCGTTGCCGTCTTTGTCGGTATACTTGCGCGATGACATGCGACCCTCAATAAAGACCTTCGAGCCTTTATGCAGGTACTGATTGCAGGTCTCGGCAAGCTGATTCCACGCGACGATGTTGAACCAGGTGGTCTCATCGCGCTTCTCGCCGCTCTGCTTGTCGCGTATGCGACGGTTCACAGCCATCGTAAACTTCGTGACCGCTGTGCCGCTCGGAGTGTAGTTCAACTCAGGGTCTCGCCCCAGGTTGCCGATGAGCATGATCTTGTTCATGTGTGTGACTCCACTCTCCTGTGACACGCGCGTGAAGCTCTGCTCGTGCTGCGCTGGCCGCGTGTCGCTGGTTATGCCTCCGCCGTCTCGGCTGTCTCTGCCGCTGTCGCGGCTTCAGGCTCGTCGCTGCTCGGTTTGGGCGCTGGGGGTGTGACAGGTTCCTCGGTCTGGGCTGGCGCCTCGGCGGTGGCCTCAGCAGGCGCTTCGGCAGTCGCCTCGGCGGGCGCTTCGGCGGACTGCGCGACCTCCTCGGCGGCTGGCTGATTCGCGGCGGCCTCGGCGCGCGCTGCTTCGGCGGCGGCTTGCGCCTGCGCCTCGGCTGCGCGCTGCGCATCCAGCTCGATGTCGCGCTGGCGCTGCTGCGCGACCACACGCGAGTCACGCAGCTTCAACAGATGGCGAATGACGTCTTCATTCAGCCGAATGCTGCGCTCGATCTCGGCGATAGTGGAAGGCGTGAGCATCAGATCGAAGAAGAAATACAGGCCGTCGCGAAAACGCTGGATGGGATACGCCAGTCTGCGGCGTCCCCAGGCATTCACGCGCACCACCTGGCCGCCATTGTTGGTGATGATGTGTGTCACGCGCTCGACGACTGCGCGCGCTTGCTCATCACCAACTTCGGGATTGATCACAATCCCTAACTCATAGTCCCGCGCCATGCGGAATCCTCCTGTGGGTATGCTCCCACCCAGCGCCACGCGCATCCGCAAGGGCGCATGGCAGGGTGGGGCAGGATGTTTGAGCGTGGCTGCGGCTCAGCAGATGAGCGCCAGCCACGCGGCAGCGACGAGCGCCTGCGATGAGGGCAATCGTCGGAGGCTCAAGAAGCCACCATCGCATTATAACATCGCCTCTGAAAGCCCGCAATCAGCGTGTGTTCTGGCCTATCCAGCACATAGCGCAAGCCAGCGTCGCTACGTGCGCTTTCTCAGCGTGCGCCGCCAAACCGGAAATCGCCCCCCATGCGCTGCATGTTGGACGTACGTCGGAGTGGTTGATGCGCATGGACCTGCGCGCCTGGGGAACGTCAGGCGGCTACAGGGCTGGGGGAATTGCGCGGAAGATGCTGTTGATGGTGGGCGCGAGCAGGCTCAGCGCCAGGGCCACCGCCAGCGCGACGAACAGAATGATGAGGACATATTCGACCAGCCCCTGCCCACGATGATGTAAGGCAAGGCGGCATGGCGCGTCTGTTGCGCCGAGATCGACGCATACGTCGCTTATAGCTGTTTGCTCGGATTGCATGTTCAGCCTACTCCCCACCCACATGGCATACGAGGGTCGTCGCAGGGCGGCAAATAGGACAGTCGCCGCCCAGTGGTTGATTCTAGTACCAGGCAAGAGTTGATGGCGCTACTATAACACGAGCGCATACGATTTGTCCGTGCGCATTGGCGAAATGGGCTAGGTAGCGTGGATGCTTTACGGCGCTCGTTTCCGCCGCTATACTGGCGAACAGACGATGTTGATCTCCGCCAGACTGATGCGCGCTCCACGCACGTCGAGGATATATGAGCATGACTGCTTCCGATGAACACGACCGCCCTGGCGCGCAGCCCATCGCCGCCGCCACCGACGCCAGCGCGCTTGCGAGCGACGACAGCGGCGCGGGTGAAGGCGCCCGTTTGCTGGCCGCGCTGGGCGTGGCTGAGGGCGCGCCTGCCGTGGAGACGCCGACCAGTGAGGAGGCCGACAGCGAGCATATCACGCCGCGCGCCTCACTCGAATACGCGCTCTCGCTGCATGGCCGCACGCTCGACGAGGCGCGCCTCCCCAGCACGCTGATCGCCACCTTTCATGCCCCCGTCTATCGTGATCTGCTGGCCGCGACTGGCGCCGAGCAGGCGCCGCAGACGCCGCTGGAAGTGATGACGGTGGCGCAGGGCAAGATTGGCGAGCGACCCGTGGCGCTACGCAAGCTGGGGATCGGCGCGCCGGCCGCCGTAACCGTGCTCGAAGAGCTGATCGCGCTGGGCGTGCGCGATATCCTGATCGTGGGAACAGGCGGCAGCTTGCAGCCTGCGCTGCCGATTGGCTCGCTGATCGTGCCAACCAGCGCCATTCGTGAGGAAGGCACGTCCTTCCACTATGCGCCAGCGGGCAGCGACCTGACGCCCGATGCGACATTGGCGCAGGCGCTGGCGGAAGCGGCGGTCGCGCAGGGCAGCGTCGTGACCTTCGGCCCGGTCTGGACGACAGACGCCCCCTACCGCGAGCTGCGCTCGAAAGTGGCGGCATACGGCGCGATGGGCGCGCTGGCGGTCGAGATGGAGGCGTCGGCGCTCTTCGCGCTGGCGCAGTTCCGGGGAGTGCGGCTGGCGCTGCTGCTGGCTATCTCAGACGAACTTTTCCATGAGTGGCGGCCTGGCTTCCGCTCGGCTGAGGTGCGCGCCGCGCAGAAGCTGATGGCGCAGGCGGCGCTCCAGGTCGCGGGCGCCCTGGGCGACGAGCCAGCGGCAGGCGAGCAATAACCGGTCCGATTCCATCGGTGGAGTCTGACACATGGCGCGACCTCACCCCCAGCCCCTCTCCCACAGGGAGAGGGGAGCCAGACGGTCCATTTCTCCCTCGCCTTGCGGAAGAAGGGGTGAGGTCTGGCGCTACGCCAACCAGCGTGCCTACCTTCAAGGCTCTAGGCGCCAGGCGGTCTACTCCACTGGGGTGTCGGGATCATCCCAGAGCGAGCGCAGGCTGGGGTCGTCGTGGTAGGGGAAGCCGAGGTGCTGGTAGCCCAGCCGCGTGGCGATGCGCCCGCGTGGGGTGCGCGCCAGGAAGCCAAGCTGCAGCAGGTACGGCTCGTAGACATCCTCGATAGTCTCGGTCTCTTCGCTCGTGCTGGCCGCCAGCGTCTCGACCCCGACTGGGCCGCCATCGAACTTCTCGATGATCGTCCGCAGGATGTTGCGGTCAGAGGGGTCTAGCCCGCGATCATCCACATCGAGCGCCTTGAGCGCCGCCTCGGCCACCTCGCGCGTAATGACGCCATCTGCGCGCACCTGGGCGTAGTCACGCACACGCTTGAGCAGGCGGTTGGCGATACGTGGCGTGCCGCGTGCTCGCCGCGCGATCTCGGCGCAGCCCGCGTCGTCCATCTGCACCTTGAGGATGCCCGCCGAGCGGCGGATGATCTGCTGGAGCGCGGCGTCGTCGTAGTAGTCGAGCCGATAGATCGCGCCGAAGCGGTCGCGCAGGGGAGCGGTTAGCGCGCCAACGCGCGTGGTGGCGCCGACGACAGTAAATGGCTTGAGGGGCAGGCGCACACTGCGCGCCGACGGCCCCTTGCCGATGATGAGGTCGAGCGCGAAGTCCTCCATCGCGGAGTACAGCCGCTCCTCCACCGGACGGCTGAGGCGGTGAATCTCGTCAATGAACAGCACATCGTGGTCTTCGAGCGCAGTGAGGATCGACGCGAGATCGCCCGCATGCTCAATCGCCGGGCCAGAGGTCATGCGGATGCTGACATTCATCTCGCTGGCGATGATTAGCGAGAGTGAGGTCTTGCCCAGTCCCGGCGGGCCATAGAGCAGCACATGGTCGAGCGCCTCACCACGCAGGCGCGCCGCTTCGAGCAGGATGCGCAGATTGTCTTTGATTTTCTCCTGCCCGATGTACTCTTCGAGCCGACGCGGGCGCAGGCCGACCTCCTGGTAATCGTCGCCGCCCGCGCCCGGCGCGACCAGCCGCTGGTCGGTCATCATGCTCTCCTCCCCGCTCGGTCGAGGCGCGTGTCCGTTGTGCTGATAGGTCGTCATGGTCTCCTCCTCAGGGGGTTGAGGTGGCTGCTCGTCGGTCATCGTAGCCTCCTCCCAGAGGGACGTTCCTGAACACCTGTTCTAGCGACATGTGCGGTCAGTATAGCACACGCGACGAGGCCTGGAGCGCATCTGGAGCGCCTAAAGTTCTAGCAAGTCGCCATCTTGCGGGGTGATGATTGGCCCGCTGAACGCCTGCGCCGCCTCCGCGCTTGCCGCCGCTGGTGACCAACCCTCCGCAACCCCCAGATGGACCATCGCGAGTGTGTCAGCGCCGCAGATCACCGCCTGCTGCCCGGCTTCCAGCGCGGTCATGTGCTTGGCTAGCCGCGCCTCAGAGACATTCTTCTGCAAGGTCGTGCATTCGGTAATTAGCAGACGCGCCTGCTTGCCCAGCGTCTCAATCGCCGGGTTTGGCTCGGTGTCGCAGGTGTAGGCCAGCGCTCCCCCCGGCAGGTTGACGCGCAGCCCGGCTGAGGGAACGCTGTGGCGCATGCGCAGGAGTTGGGCGGGCGCGCCGAGGAAATTGAGCGTGCTCGCCTCATCTACCGTCGTGAAACTGACGGGAAAGTTCCAGGTGTCCAGCGTCAGCTCGAAGGCGAAGGCGTCGAGCAGCGCGCGGGCTATCGCCATTGTCTCTGGCAGCGCGAAGATGCGCAATGGTCGTCGCCGCCCCGCCAGGCGCAGGCACTCGATCAGCGAGGGCAGGCCGCCGAGGTGGTCAATATGCGCGTGCGTGATGAACAGGTCGCCGAGCGCGTCAGGGCCAACCTCCGCCCGTACCAGCGCGCGATAGACGCCATCGCCGCAGTCAATCAGCAGCCCTGGCTCGCCAGCGTCGCCCACCAGCGCCAGCGCGGAATTGCCGCGGTCGCCCGTCGGTAGCGCCGCCGCCGTGCCAAGAAAGATGAGCCGCGTCATATCACGATTCTCCTCCCGCTACGCGCCGGGCTACGCTTGATACCACGTACGCCTGAGGTGTTGGCGCTAGCTCCCCCTCCCCAACCCCTCCTCCGTCGCGGCGGGAGCGAGGCTTTCCAGACTCCCCTCTCCTCGCAGGAGAGGGGCTGGGGGTGAGGTTTCGCGCCACGCCAACGATCACTCCGGAGTTCGTATGAGCTTCCACTGAGCTTCCATCAGGCAAACGAGCGGCGCCGTCGTCGCTCACCAGCGCGGCGAGCGCTCGCGCGGGCGGCTCTCCGCGATGCGCCGTGTCTCACGCGATGCGCTGGCGCCACGTTGCGACGGCTGCGACGGCGCCATTGGTCGCGATGGCGCGCGCGGGACGCCAGATGGCGGGTAGGGGCGCGACGCTGACATTGCTGGACGACGCGCCGCCACGCTAGCAGCCACCGTGGCGCGCGGCGCCTCACGCTGCCCAGCGACCGCGCCGACCAGCGCCGCGATTCCCATCACCAGGCAGCCGATGAAACCAATTGCCCCGACCGTCCTGATGGGATGCAGCGCCAGCAGGTAGGGAAGCTGATGCTGTGCGCGCAGGTAGACTCCCAACGCGATCAGCGTGCCAGCCAGCAGCGCCGCTGCGATGACCCCTGCCATCACGCTGCCGCTCCAGCCAGCGCCGCGTTTGCCGCCGAGCAGCCCCGCCAGCGCCCCACCCAGCGCGATGCCCAGCAGGAGCGCGACGCCTCCCGCGATGGGGATGACGCTCGGATCAATCGCCGTGGAAAACGCCAGGATATTGACGATCACCAGCGGCGCCAGACTGCCGAGCCAGCCGCCCAGACCTCCCACGATGCGCCAGGCCATGTGTGTAGCATCCTCCGTGTCGCCTGCGGCGCGTGTCGAGCATTGGGCGACATCGTCCGCTCACTGCGCGTGCAATTGTGGGCAGCATAGCCAGTTTCGGGCGTGAGCGTCAAGCGTTCAGCCAAGGCGTCCTACAGGCGACGGCCAGCACTTGCCCGCGCGCAGGCGTTGCGGTTCGCAGCCGCGTGCGACGACGAACGCCGGGCCGTTCACAGCGAACAGTCCGGCGCTCGCGCACAGGGCGGCGGAGGGTCGCTAGCCGCGCATCCGCGCGATGATCGCGTCGGCGACCTGCGATGTGCCAACCGAGGTGGGATCGTCCGGGCGCGGCTTCAGGTCGTAGGTCACGTCTTTGCCCTCGGCGATCACGGCGGCCATCGCGCGGTCGAGCCGGTCAGCGGCCTCGCGCTCGCCCAGGTGGCGCAGCATCAGCACGCCAGAGAACATCATCGCCATCGGGTTGACCTTGTTCTGGCCCGCGTACTTCGGCGCGCTGCCATGCACTGGCTCGAACACGGCATACTTGTCGCCGATGTTGGCGCCAGGCGCCACGCCCAGGCCGCCAATCAGCCCGGCGGAGAGGTCGGAGAGGATGTCGCCGTAGAGGTTTGGCAGCACCAGCACGTCATACATCTCAGGCTTCTGCACGAGCTGCATGCACATGTTGTCTACGATGCGGTCCTCGAACTGGATGTCGGGGTACTCCTTCGAGACCTCCTGCGCCGTTTGCAAGAACAGGCCGTCGGAGAACTTCATGATATTGGCCTTGTGCACCGCCGTCACCTTCTTGCGCTTGTTGGCGCGCGCATAGTCGAAGGCGAATTTGGCGATGCGTCGGCTGGCGGCCACCGAGATATACTTGATGCTGATAGCGGCGTCTGTGCTCAGCTTGACTTTTGAGGCGCGGCCAATGAAGTCAATCAGTTCTTCGAGTTCTGGTGTGCCGCGCTGATACTCGATGCCAGCATAGAGGTCTTCGGTGTTCTCGCGCACGATGATGAGGTCAACGTGGTCGTAACGCGAGCGCAAGCCCTGATAGGTCTTGGCCGGACGCAGGTTGGCGTAGAGGTCGAGGCTCTTGCGCAGCGCCACATTCGCGCTGCGGAAGCCCTTGCCAACCGGCGTGGTGATCGGCCCCTTCAGGCCAACCTTCGTCTCCCGGATGGACTCGATCACGTCCTCTGGCAGCACCGTGCCGGTCTTCTCCAGCACGTTCAGTCCAGCGTCTTTGACGTGCCAGCGAAACTCGACACCGGTCGCTTCGAGCACGCGGCGCGTCGCTTCGGTGATCTCTGGTCCGGTGCCGTCACCGGGAATAAGGGTTACGTCGTAGGGCATATGTCCTCCGTGGCCGACTCTCGGCGCCTGTCGCGTCGGGTGGCAAAACAGCTGCCTCGCGGTCAGGCGTCACAAGGGTTGCGCCGCCGTGAGCTATCCCCGATTATAGCATAACAAGGGTCTATAGCGAGCATAACAGATCGCTATGAATCCAGGTATTTTCATGCTTCAAACTTTCAGCGAAGGCGCGTTCGGCGTGGCGGAACAGCGGCCCAGCGCGTCAGGGAAATCGGCGAAGGGAGCGAGCGTGATGAGTGAGCGTATGGTTGTCACACGCGGTGACATCACCCGTCTGGCGGTCGATGCGATTGTCAATGCGGCCAATTCGTCGCTGCTGGGCGGCGGTGGCGTAGACGGCGCGATTCACCGTGCGGCGGGGCCAGAACTGGTGGCCGAGTGTCGCACGCTGGGCGGCTGCCCCACGGGCGAGGCGCGCATCACGCGCGGCTATCGGCTGCCCGCGCGCTGGGTCATCCACACGGTGGGGCCAGTCTGGCACGGTGGCGGACGCGGCGAAGAGGAGGCGCTGGCGAGCTGCTATCGCAACAGCCTGGCGCTGGCGGCGGAGCATGGCGCTCGCACGGTCGCGTTCCCCGCGATCAGCACGGGCATCTACGGCTTCCCACTGGAGCGTGCGACGACCATCGCCGTGCGCGAAACGGTGGCCTTCCTGCGCAGCCATCCTGAGGTGGAGCAGGTCACCTTCGCCTGCTTCGGCGAGCGCGCCCAGCAGGTCTATGACGCCGAACTCGCGCGCGCCGCTGGCCCCGCCGACAGCGCGCCAGGCGAGTGACCAGCAAGCCCCTCTCTCGCCGCAGCGGGGGAGGGGTTGGGGAGGGGGCAGCGCCAACAATCCTGAACAGACGTGGTAGACGTACTACACGAACTGGAACGAGTGCAGGATTGGCTCGAAGGTTGTCGTGTCGTCGCTGGCGAATCCGGTGTCGCTGCTGAGCATCACAATCGCGAATCCGGCGCCCTTGTGATGACCCGCCAGCAGCGCCAGATGCAGCTTGACACCGCTCGTGGTCGTCACCTGATACTCGCGCCGCTGCCAGACCTCGCCGCCAACGCTCTGCGTGGTGGACGCGCTGGTGATTTCGCTGAAGGTCGAGCCTTGCTGCTGCGCGCTCTGCGCCTCCGCCTGGATCACCTGCTCATCGCTGATCGGCGCGAACGCGCCCGCCTCCTCGACGTTGAACTTCGCGGCGCCATTGGGCTGCGAGAAGAGATAGACCACATCACACTGGCTCTGCGCCGCGCCTGACTGCGCGTTCTGCTGCCAGCTCGAGGGATAGGTCAGCGTATAGGCCGTTGTCGCGAACGCGCTGAAGCCTGTGGCTGGCTTGGCCTGCGCCGACGGTGTCGCCTCCGTCGCACAGGCGATAGCTCCCTGCGGGGGATTGATGACGCTCCCATCCGTGTGCGCGAGATACTTCTGATAGACCTTTGGCCCAAACTCAACACCGGCGACCGCGACCAACACCAGCACTACCAGCAGGCCAAACATGACGCGGATCGCGCCGCCTTTGCGCTTCTGGGGCCGCTTTGCGCCGCTACGCCGCGCCTGCGAGGCCGAGGCGCCTGCGCGCGGCGTAGCGCCAACGGGCTGCCAGGGGTCCGCGTCGCGCGCATAGTCTGCATCATAGCCAGCGCCGCCGCCAGCCTGCCCATAGGGCGCGTCCTGGTAGCGCCCACGGCTGGCGTAGTCGTCGTCGGGGTCATACGGCGCGGGATATCCGCCGCGCCCATAGTCGCCGTAGTCGCCGTAGCCGTCAGGCGCTCGCCCACCACGTCCACTGCCCTGCGAGGGCCGCCTGCCCTGGCCGCCGCGGAGCGGTGAGCGCGGGTCATCGAGCGGGTTGGTATAGTCTTCGTCGCGGTCATCGAGCGGGCGCGAACGCCGCCGGGGAGTTGAGCGGCGCGGCGGTCCATAGGCTGGCCCCTCGGCGCTCATCTCCGCGCTTTCGTCCATCGCGCGGCGTCCAGTTCCGCCGTAGCGACGCGGCGTTGGTCGCTCACGCGACTCATCCCACGCGGGCTGCTCGCGTGAGTCGCCGTCATCGGCCTGGTAGCCTGGATAGGGAGAGTACGCTGACTCTTCGCGTGAGTCCTCGTCGTCGGCGTAGCGGTCATCGCCGCCACGCGAGCGCCCCGCGCCACTGCCATGCCCGCCACGGCGCGACGCCGAGTCATCCGGCGGGCGCGACCGTCGGCCACGTGCGCTATAGTCGCTGCCAGCCGAGGGGCGCCGGGCGCCGGATGGGCCAGACGAGCCATAACCAGATCGCTCTGGCCCGCGCGACCGAGGCCCCTGGCTGCCTGGCCGCGCGGGCGGGAGGTCGTCCCAGGCGTCGTCGTCGTCGAGGTCATCATCATTCGGCATGGAGGCCTGCGAGCGTTGCAGGCGGCGCTGGAGCGAGCCAAGTGGGCGCTGCTCGCCATACTGCCCATATTGGCCATATTGGCCATATTGCTCAGGCTGCCCGCTGGTCACTGGCTGCTGCGGAGCGGCGCCGCCTCCAGGCACATACCTGTCGGTGCTCTGGGTTCCATAGCCGCCACCCGACGGCTGCCCAAGCGGAGCGCCACATTGAGGGCATTCCCTTGCGCCGGGTCGCACGTTAGCGCCGCACTGCGAACACTGCATATCGCCCCTCACACCACCAGCGTGACCACTAAAACGCTCCACATCCGTGCGCACGACGACCTGCGAATAGCGTTGCGGAACAGGATCGCGTCGTTCTCTCTTTGCGCCAACACTATACACCGCCACCCGCTTCAGCCGCACGCGGACCCACCAGAATATCTCTGTTCGCTCCACCAGTAAAGCAGAAAGGCGGTAACGACCAACCCAGCAGGCGAAAAATACCCCATCAGAGACTACGTGGACTACGCGCGCTACCTTGCGCCCATGCCTGACGTCTAGTACGCTATGTGAAGTATGTACATCTCGTTCCCCTGCCAGCAGCGGCGTCTCCCGGAGGATCATTCGCATGACTGATGCTGAGTTCGAGCTAGAACTCGTCGAGGCGCTCAACATGCTGCTCGAAGATGAGCGCGCCAGTGTGGAAATGGAAGTCGCTCTTGCCTCTGGCGCGACCGAATATGGCGAGCGCGAGGCGCTGGCCGCGATGGGCGCGCAAGACATCCATTTCTGCGAACAGTTGCGCGAGGAGATGGAGCGCGCTGGTCTGGTGGTGACACAACAGATCAATGGCGTCGTCTTCCAGGTCATCGGCGCCGAGCGCTACGATGACCGGCTGCGTGCGTTCGCCCATCATCAGCATGTCGTGGCCGAGCGCGCCAGAGAACTGCAGGAGTCGAACCTGGAAGGCGCGCTCCGCGACGCGCTCGAAGGCATCAGCCTGGCGCATGACCACGATACCCAGTGGAGCGAGCAGCGCGCCAATGAGTTTGCCGCCACCCGCTCGCTGGAATTTGGCGGCTCCCTGCGCAGCGGCATCGTCATCCCCGACGACGGGCCTGTCGTGGCGCCACCCGCATCCGCCGACCACACCGCGCCAGCGCCGCTGCCCGCTGACCTGCCCGCCGAGACCCCCGACGCCAGCGAGCAACCCCTCGATCAGCCCCCCGAGCAGCCCACAGACGAGGGCGACGAGGGCGACGAACCTGAGGCGCCAGAGGCCCAGGCCGCGCCACCGAAGCCGCGTGCCCGCACGTCTACGCGCGCCACATCGGCTGCAAAGGCCACCAAGAAGCCAGCCACCAGCCGGAGCAAAGCGGCCCCCAGGGCGAAGCCCGCGACGACGCGCGTCCGCCGCACGCCCAGCGCCGAGCAGGAGTGATCCGCTCGGTGCCTCTTATCTCGGCTCGATCCTGGGATGTTCAGGTATGAGCGCTAGCCCTGCGCTTTAGTTGGGCGCTTGCGCTGCGTTCAGGCTGATACCGCCCGGAATGTCCTCCTAACTCGCTTGCCACGCCGCAAGGAACTGGACAAAGGCGGCATGGCTGATACTGAGCAGTGACCCAGCGGAGAATGCGACCAGCAGCGCCCCGGCTGCGGCATGCGCGAGGCGAGCCATCCCGCCGCCCTGGCGCTCCAGGTCGCGGAGCTGCGCCGCGAGGGCGTCCGACATGGGCGCCACCGGTGTGGCCGGTGTCGTGGGGGAAGTGTCGAAGTGATGCGCCTCCAATCGAGGCGCGCCAGGGGGTAGAGCAGAGGGCATAAAACGTGATAGTCTATGGCCAGCCTTGTGTCGCTACTAAGCCTAGCGCGCGGTGGTCAGAAGGCCGTCGGTGTTGCAAGCACTGGCGGCCTTCGCACGTTGATGCGGCAAGCATACCACAGCGCGGCCCGCCTGCCACCGGTCGTAGCCGGTGATGATCAGCGCTGGGCGAACCTGACACATTGACACTCACGCACGCGCATGCGCGAGAGAAACGCCGCAATTTCCCGCAATCTTTGGCAATCCAGCCGCCGTGAGCTGGCGCGCCAGCGCGAATACTGTGGGGTACATACGCTGTAATATAGATATTAGAAAGCGAGGTGCTCTCCATGAGCAGGAAGCGATCACGTAGCAACCAGACTCATTTGCATGGGCCGATACTGCTACCTGAGCAGGCGCCGATGTATGCGCAAAATCCTCTTGGGTTTCCGCTCAAAGTACCGCGTGGCTGGATCATGCATCCCATCTGGCGCACGAGAGCTGCTCGCTGGTTACTGGTGTTCTGTCTGGCCGCACCCTTTGTAATTCTGGGAATCGCCATGCTCGCTGTTCTCATCCGCTGAGTATGGTGTACCCCATTGTCTAGACAGCGCTGGGGTCGTTTGACGTTAAAGTAGCGGGCGGTGGAAGGCGCGTTTACGCGACCTGAGCGGCGGCGAAGACCTGCGCGGGCGTCTGATAGCCCAGCGCCTGGTGCAACCGCTCCTCATTGTAGAAACGGAAGTAGCGACCCAGGCCACTCACCGCTTCAGGAACCGTGTCGTAGTCGTGCAAATACACCTCCTCATATTTGAGCGAGCGCCAGAGCCGTTCGACGAAGATGTTGTCGAGGGCGCGGCCCCGGCCATCCCAACTGATGCGACTGCCCGCCGCAGCGAGCCGCGTGGTAAAAGCGGCGCTGGTGAACTGGACGCCTTGGTCCGAATTGAAGATCTCCGGCGTCCCCTGCGCCAGGGCGCGCTCCAGCGTCACCAGGCAGAAGCCGGTGTCGAGCGTGTTGGAGACCTCCCAGGCCAGCACATAGCGGCTGTGCCAGTCGAGCACGGCCACCAGGTAGAGAAAGCCCTGGCGCAGGCGGATGTAGGTGATGTCCGTGCTCCAGACCTGATTGACGCGCGCAATCGGCAGTCCGCGCAGCAGGTACGGATAGCGCACGCGTGGCATGCCGGCTGCGGGCAGACTCAGGCGCGGCTTGGGGTAGACCGCCTCCAGGCCCATGAGCCGCAGCAGCCGTCCCACCCGCTTGTGGTTGACCGCGTAGCCCTGCTGCTGGAGCCAGGCCGTCATGCGCCGGATGCCATAGAAGGGCGTCCGCATATATTGCTCGTCGAGCAGGCGCATGAGCGCCAGATTCTCCCGACATTCGTCCGCAGGCGCATAGTACCAACTCGAGCGGGCGACGCCGAGCAGGTCGCACTGACGCGCAAGGCTCAGCTGCGGATGTGCAGGCTCAACCAACACGCGCAACGCACTCATGTCGCGCTGCTCCCCGGCAACGGCCGCCCCTTTTTTCGCAGCCAGTCCAGTTCCACTTTGAGCTGGCCGATCTGCTGGTAGAGTTGCTCGATGAGCGCCTGGTCCGCTTTCCCGTGGCGGTCGCCAGGGCTGGCGAACACACCACTCAGCCCCTCCTGCGCTTGTCGCTTCCACTGGGCAATCTGCACCGGGTGAACCCCGTACTCACTCGCCAGCTCATTCAGGGTCTTCTGCCCTTTGAGCGCCTCGAGCGCCACCCGCGACTTGAACTCGCTGCTATGCCGTCTGCGTCCCGTGGCCATATCTGCCTCGTTCCCTTCCTGCCTAATCACCCCCTGCTACTTTAACATATGGCCCTGTCCAAGATTCGGGGTACACTATACATGCTGGCCAACATCCCAGATGGTCAGTTACCGAGCGCAGTGCAAGGAACTCTCACAGAATCACCTGCGGAGATTCGCAATCAAGTGCTAACGGCTCTGATTGAGAATCAATTGTGGCTAGCTGACGGGCAGGCTCATGGCCTGTACGCTTCCTCGGCTCAGGCCAGCAGCGCTGCGGCAAACATGGAGAAAACCGCCCAAAGTGTGACCGCGACCAGCGCCACACGAACGCGGTTCCTGTCCTATCTATGCGCCAATCAGCTATCGGCAGCCTCATATCCTACGGATCCGCGAGTGATACAAAGCTTTCAGGCGAGCCTAACCATCGCTGCTGCGAAAAGTGCGGTGGTCGCCAGCCTGCCAACGGCACAGCAGCAAAGTCAGACTGCGGTTAGCGCGGCTCTGACTGCACACGTTAAGGCGCTATGGGCATCGGACAATGTGCAAGTCTTCTTGGTTGGATTTACACCTCCTGCATAACCAGAGAAGATGGCGCACCAAGTCCGAACCAGCGCTATAGCGCCTCAAGACGACTCATGGCCACGAACGGACATCCGTTCGTGGCCATGAGTCGTCTTGAGGCGTTTCGCGCCGATGACACGAGACATGTGCAAGGAAACGAGCGGCGAAGATGGTTGATTGCATTAAGTTGCGCTGTTCTTGCCGGGCATGCTGGCCCAGCTTTCGAGCATATTCTGGCAGACACACGCCTCATCTGTACAGCGGCGCAGCGACCAGGACACGCGCCAGTCACCACGCGCTCTGGCGTCGCGCCAGACGTCCAGCGCGAAGGCGAGTGCCGCCGCTGGGCCAGCTCATCCGATGGCAATCTGTGCCGGGACTTCGGCGTTCCCTCATTGGCGCCGTGCTGCCCTGACCACCTGGCTGCGTCGGTCTCGGCGGCGAAGCCGAACTGAGCGCAGACGGCGCAGGGCCGCGAACGAGCGCTTGGCGTCGTTTTTGCTCATACTCCCCCACT
>JAICSR010000103.1 GCA_025936795.1 Ktedonobacterales bacterium
AGACAACACCGCGCGAATCAGAGTTTCTACCCAAAACTGGGGGCAAGACCTCAGCGGCGCCAGAGCCGTAAAAACCTCGCAACAAGCCCCTCCAACCCACGAGGACCGCCTCCGCGGACCCCCATGCCGGATCCGGACCCGCGCAGGCGGGTCTGGTGGTGGCCCGCAGGCCACCTTCAGGCGCGGTTTCAACCGCTGGCTGCCCCCATCGGCGCACCCCCCGGTTTCCTCCGAAAATAGGCGCGCCGATGACAGACCATAAGGCGTCAACCAGGTGATTTTCACCCGCTCCGCTGACTGGCTCAGTCATATGGCTTTTGGTAGAACCCGAATCAGATTGGCTTGACGCTTGGCTTGACGCTTGCGCGTGAAGCGGCGCTGGCGCAGGCGGCAGCGTATAGTCTGACCGCCTGCGCGCTGTCCTTTGGCGCTCTTCACAGCGACGCGGAGAGGAGAACCCCACCATGCAGTACGGACTCGATGTGTCGATCACTGGAGCCTATGCTAATGCGAGCTTCTTGGCTGATCTGGCGTCGCTTGCCGAGGAAGCGGGGTGGGATGGCTTCTTTGTGCAAGATGGCATACTCACCGCAGTATCAGAGCCGATTGTTGATCCCTGGATAGCGCTATGCGCCATCGTGCTGCGCACGCAACGACTGCGCATCGGGGCATTCATGACTCCGCTGGCTGCGTACCTTCCCTGGCAAGTCGCTCGCCAGACGGTATCGTTAGACCACCTGTCGCATGGTCGGCTCATCTTTGGCGCCGGGTTAGGCTTCCAGGCGCAAGATTTCGCGCAGGTAGGGGAGGACGCAGACCTCAGGCGCCGCGCCGAAAAACTGGACGAAGGGTTGGAGATACTACAGAAGCTCTGGAGTGGAGACGTTGTCAGCTTTCAGGGAACGCACTACCAGTTAGCCGAGGCCCGATTGGCGTCCAAATCCTTTCAATCGCCGAGCATACCGGTGTGGGTCGCCGGGCAGTGGCCGCATCGCAAGCCCTTCCGACGAGCGGCGCGCTTTGATGGCATGTACATCGCTACGCAGCAAGCGAATGGAGCGCCACTCACCCCGCGCGAACTCCAGGAGGCGCTGGCCTATATACAGTCGCAGCGAACAGCGACGTCTCCCTTCGATATTGCCTTTGCTGGGGAAACCTCGGGAGACGCCGCAGCAGGCGCGCGAGTGGCGCAACCCTATGCGGCTGCTGGCGCTACATGGTGGTTGGAGGGCATCTGGCCGGAGCGCGGTTCAGTCGAGGAGATGCGAGAGCGCATTCGACAGGGACCTCCGAGGTAGCCGACAGATAGCTCTCGTGATGCCGACGCGCTGCTGAGACCAGGCAGGTCGCCTGCTATAGAGCGTCGCCAGGTCACTACCGAACCGGAAGAGCGGCGCACGATCCGCAACAGCCGGTTCCCCGCCACCTCGGACACCTCCCGAACCAGCAGACCCTTCCGAGCCATCACTACCCCCTGATCCGACGCCAGCGCGCGCACGCATAGGGTGCGCGACCAACACAGCCAGGTGGTGGACCTACAAGGCCAACGGCGCCTGATGCAGCGCCGTCGACATGTGCGGCTGGATCTCGCCCACGACCGACCAAGGCCGGGATCACGGTTGATCCCGACATCAACAGCCAGCCGACTACGGCCTCGAAGGCCCGCGATCAGCCACGGGCATCCAGCCCTTGTGATCGAGCGCTACGCGGAGTTGGCTGAGCCATTCTCTACCCAGCTGGCGCCCGTTGGGGAATTGGTCGCCTCGATCCCAGCGCCACGCGGTGATCATGGCCAGCACAAGGATCCGGCACTCGCGTAGCAGGTCGTGATTGACACCTGGATAGTGCGCGCTGGCTGCTTCGGGCGCATGGGCGAGGTCGAATTCGACCGGCCCACGGCAACACGTCTCAAGGTCGATGAAGACCAGCCCGTACTTCGTGGTGAGCACGTTGCCTGGGTGCGGCTCACCGTGCAGGAGCTGCTCAGCGGCGCCATGGTCGCTGATTACTCGTCTCAGGCTTCGGAGCGTGTCGCCGAGGAACTCCCGGTCCGCGTCGGCGAGCGTCGGCGTCTGGTCGCGGCTCGCAACGAGTTGTTGCGCATCCTCAACGCGATCCGTGAAGTGCGGCGTCGGGATATCGAGCGTGCGCATGCCGGCATGCAACCGCTCGAGCGCACTGGCGTAGTCGGCTGGTGAGATCTCTTGAGGTGTCGCAGGTTCGTAGTAGGTCCACAGCGTGACCACGAAGCCATCACGCTCATAGACACGTGGGTCCACGCGACGCTCAAGAGCAGCCACAGGGCACCCGGATTCGGCGAGCCGCTGAGCAAGTTCGACTTCGAACTGTGCACCCTGAAGCGCTTCAGGCGCCACCGGCGCCACCCGGGCAATCACGTCACAAGGCAGCAGACGCAGCGTGAGCTTGTTCGAGTTATGAAGAACGATCGCGTCGTCGACTGTGAGGTCAAGTGATGCGGCGATCGACGTGGCCGCAGCCATCGCACGCCGGACCGCTGACGCATGCATGATTGCCTGGCCCCTCTCCCCTGATGAGCGCTGCCGTACGCTCCAAGCGGTGCAACCTGGGCAGCATACCACGTTGCCGAGAGAGAACTGCGGTAGCGCGATGGGCGGGGCGCGACTGAATCGATGATCTGCCCCCACCCCGGCTGCTCAGCCGATACCCGTCAGACAACGCAAACAATTCCAGTCGCGGCACTAGCCCTAGCCGCCTCCACTCACGCCTCAGCCCCCGCCACGCTCGCATATGCGTGGGTGGCTCGTGCCACCAAAAAGGTCTCCGTCTAGGTGACATCTCCCCCCCATTTCGGTACAATCTGATAATGTCTGAGGGGAGTTGTCTGGGCTGAGAAGGACGTCACGCCTGCTTGACTCCCTCGTACAGACGTTCTATACTGAAGTGACCCTCCACATCGGCGCATATGTTCGTGGGACGCGCCAGTCGCAGCGATTCTGGGGCGCCTGGCGCGCGAGTGTGAGACCGGGAGAAGGCTGAACCCATGCCGCTTGACCATATCGCCGTGCGCGGCGCGCGTGAACATAATCTGAAGAATATTGATGTAACGATCCCCCGCGATAAGCTTGTCGTCATCACCGGACTCTCTGGCTCTGGCAAGAGCAGCCTCGCCTTCGACACGATCTTCGCGGAGGGGCAGCGCCGCTATGTCGAGTCGCTCTCATCCTATGCGCGCCAATTCCTTGGCCAGCTCGAAAAGCCCGATCTCGATCACATTGACGGCCTCTCGCCCGCCATCTCGATTGACCAGAAGAGCACCTCGCGCAACCCGCGTTCGACGGTCGGCACCGTGACCGAAATCTATGACTATCTGCGCCTGCTCTTCGCGCGCGTGGGACATCCGCACTGCCCGAATTGTGGGCGCGAGGTGAGCCAGCAGACGGTGCAGCAGATGGTGGACGCCATCACCAGCAAGCCTGATGGCACGCGGCTGTTGCTGCTCGCGCCGCTGGTGCGTGGGCGCAAGGGCGAGTATCGCCAGGTCTTCGAGGAGATGCGCCGGGCGGGCTACGTGCGCGTGCGTGTGGATGGCGAGGTGCGTGACCTCAGCGAGACTTTCGAGCTGGACAAGTATAAGCAGCACACCATCGAGGTGGTGGTGGATCGGCTCATCATTCGGCACGAAGAGGCGGCGGAGGCGGCCAGCGATGGCGAGCGGCGCGTGGCCGAGGCAAGCGCGAGCTATTCGCCGCATGCCGCTGTGGCGCCCGCCGACCCGGAGACGAGCCAGCGCCAGCGCGTGACTGACTCGGTGGAGACGACGCTCAAGCTGGGCAGCGGCATCATCCTCGTCTCCGTGATTGACGGTGAGGAGCAGCTCTACTCGGAGCGGTTCTCCTGCGTCTATTGCGGCATCAGCCTCGAAGAGCTTGCGCCGCGCAGCTTCTCATTCAACAGTCCCTACGGCGCCTGCCCCGAATGCACTGGCCTCGGTACCAAGCTTGAGGTGGATGCCGAACTGGTCGTTACCAACCCGGACCTCAGCATCAACGAGGGCGCCATCTTGCCGTGGACGCGGCTGGCGGGCATCAGCTCGTGGTACGCCAAGCAACTGAACGCCGTCGCCGATCAGTATGGGTTCAGCCTGGATACGCCGTGGAAAGACCTCTCGGAGAACGTGCAGCGCACGTTCCTGTATGGCACGCCGGGCGAGATTTCGTTCTCCTATACGAATCGGCAGGGGGTGCGGCGAACACATCGCACCACCTTCGAGGGAGTCATCCCCAACCTGGAGCGACGCTACAAAGACGCCTCGGAGAGCGGGCGCGAGGACATCGAGCAGTATATGTCGGCGCGCATCTGCCCGGCCTGCCACGGCGCGCGGCTCAAGCCGGAAGTGCTGGCGGTGACGGTGGGCGAGCGCAACATCTCCGAGGTCACAAGCTTCTCGATTATCAACGCGCTGCGATTCTTCGACCTCATCACCGCCGGGGCCGATGCTGAGGTCGCACGCGCCTATGCGAATGGCGCGAAGAATGGGGCGAAGAATGGGGCGAAGAATGGCGCGAATGGGAAGCGCTCCGCGGGGCGAGGCGGCCTGCGCGTGGTGGCGAGCGGCGATCAGGCGCCGGAGTTCGCCGACGCGCGCCCGCTGACGACGCGCGAACTGACCATCGCGCGCCAGGTGGTGAAAGAGATCAAGGCGCGGCTGGGGTTCCTGGTTGATGTTGGCCTCGACTATCTGACGCTGAGCCGCAGCGCCACCTCGCTCTCTGGCGGCGAGGCGCAGCGCATTCGCCTGGCGACGCAGATCGGCTCCAGCCTGATGGGGGTGCTCTACATTCTCGACGAGCCGAGCATCGGCCTGCACCAGCGCGACAATGCGCGGCTGATTCGGACGCTGACGCGGCTGCGCGACCTGGGCAACACGGTGCTGGTGGTGGAGCATGACGAAGACACCATGCACGCGGCTGACCACATCATTGACATGGGGCCGGGCGCGGGCGAGCACGGCGGCTATGTCGTCGCCGAGGGAACGCTGGCGCAGATCGAGGCGAACCCCGACTCGTTGACGGGGCAGTTCCTCTCCGGTAGGCGGCGCATCGAGGTTCCCAGGCAGCGCCGCCAGGGCAACGGCAAGTCGCTACTGATTCGTGACGCGCGCGAGAACAACCTGAAGGGCATTGATGTCGCCATCCCGCTCGGCGAGCTGGTGGTGGTGACAGGCGTCTCTGGCTCAGGCAAGAGCACGCTGATCAATGAGATTCTCTATAAGCGGCTGGCGCAGGTGTTGAACCGCGCCCACGAGCGGCCCGGCCTGCATGGCGGCATCGAGGGTGTCGGCGCGCTCGATAAGGTGATTGATATTGACCAGTCGCCGATTGGGCGCACGCCGCGCTCGAATCCCGCGACCTACACCGGCGCGTTCACGACGATCCGCGAGCTGTTCGCGCAGGCTCCGGAGTCGCGGCTGCGCGGCTACGGGCCAGGACGCTTCTCGTTCAACGTGAAGGGCGGGCGCTGCGAGGTCTGCAAGGGCGAGGGCATTCTAACCATCGAGATGAACTTCCTGCCCGACGTGTATGTGACCTGCGAGGCCTGCAAAGGCAAGCGCTACAATCGTGAGGCTCTGGAGATTACCTTCAAGGGTAAGACCATCGCCGATGTGCTGGACATGACCGTCTCGGAGGCGCTAGAGTTCTTCGAGGCGATTCCCAGCCTGCGCAATAAGCTGGCGACGCTCGAAGATGTCGGCCTGGGCTACATCCATCTGGGACAGCCCGCGACGACGCTCTCTGGCGGCGAGGCGCAGCGGATCAAGCTGGCGACGGAGCTGTCGCGCCGCGCGACTGGCCGCACGATGTACATCCTCGACGAGCCGACCACTGGCCTGCACTTCGCTGATGTGGAGCGGCTGCTGGCGGTCTTGCAGCGGCTGGTGGACAGCGGCAACACGGTGGTGGTCATCGAGCACAACCTCGACATCATCAAGGCCGCCGACTGGATCATTGATCTTGGGCAGGATGGCGGCGAACGCGGCGGCGAGGTCATCGCGGAGGGTACGCCTGAGCAGATCGCGGCCCACCCGATCAGCTATACGGGGCAGTTCCTTGCGCCGCTGCTGCCCGCCGTGGCCCACTAACACGAGACATGCACGAGACATGCGACGCGACGAACGACGCCATTTGCAGCCTGGATGTTTGCATCGGCGTCGTTCGTGCGTCACAGCATACAAGGCGACATTCGTGCGCGTCGGTCTGCTCAACAGGTCGCGTGGTGGAAGGATGAGCGAGCATGATACTACCGACCCTGGAGGCGGCGCCTGGCACCCGACGCCACACGCGGCGCGTGATCTACGAGCTGGCCGAGAGCATCCGTGAGCGCGATCAGGTGACGTATGACCATTGTCGCCGGGTGGCGATCTATGTGAATCGCCTGGCGCGCTTCATGGGCTGGCCACGCGCGGCGGCGCGCGAGCTGGCGCTGGCTGGGTTGGTGCACGATCTGGGCAAGACATGGGCGCCCAACGAGGTGCTGTTGAAGCCAGCGGCGCTCTCACAGAGCGAGCGCGAGATGATCGAGAAGCACCCCGTGACGGCGGCGCAACTGCTCTGGGCGTTCGACATGCCAGACACGATCCTCGATGCGGTGCTCTGCCACCACGAACGCTGGGATGGCCGGGGCTATCCGAAGGGGCTGGCTGGCGAGGCGATTCCGCCGGGCGCGCGCCTGCTGAGCGTGGCCGATGTCTTCGATGTCATCACGACGCCGCGCCCCTATAAGGCGGCGATGTCGGTTGAGGCGGCCCGCGAGCGCATCCGCGAAGGCGCGGGCACAGCCTTCGACCCGGGCGTGGTTGCGGCGTTTACCCGGATGCTCGATGAACAGCCCAGCTTCCTGCTCTGGGCGCAGGCGCGCGCATTTGACGAGGCGACACATGACCCGTGGGCGGCGCACGACAGCGGCGAATGATCGGCTGGCGCAGATGGAGCCGAGAGGTGAGGCGCGACATGGGTGAGCCACGCGCGTCACAGTTTCGCTTTCGTCCACTGCGCCTGCGTGACGCGCTCGCCGCCAGCCGCTGGCGCTACCCCGGCCAGTATGCAATGTATAATCTCGATCTCGCGCCGCTGCTGGTGGCCGTTGCGTTGCGCGGGCCGCTCTCGACGCTGGCAGGCGTCTCATATTACGCCGTGCTGACCGCGCAGGATGCGCTCGCAGGCGTCTTCTCGCTGACCCGCCGTGGCGGCGATGTCGAGATTGGCGTGGGGTTGCGCCCCGACCTGAATGGACGCGGGCTGGGGCTGCCCTATCTGCTGGATGGGCTGGCGCTGGGCCGCGAGCGCTATCACCCCCAGACCTTCAGCCTGCATGTTGCCATCTTCAACTTCCGCGCCATCACTGTCTACGAGCGCGCAGGGTTCCGCGCTGGCCAGGTCACGCCGTTTCTCTTCCAGGGCAAGCGCTACGAAGAGATGCGTATGAGCCGCCTTGCGACTGATGGGTGAGTCGGTTGGCGCGCTTGGCTGCCGTGACATTGCCCACCCCTGTGACGCTCTAGTACTAGAGAGGGATGATCGCAGAGGTCTGGATCAGCAGGCGAGCAGGGAGTGACAGGTGAGCATCTGGGACCGCGCACGGGCATGGCTCGATGCGCTCTCGCAGCCACGCACGCAGGCGATGACCCGCGCCAGCGCGTGGGCGGTGCGCAGTGTCCTCTGGCGGCAGCGCCTGCGGATGCGTGTGGCGACGGCGCAAGCGTCCTGGGCGCGCGTCGAACCAGCGCTACGCCTGCCCTTCTTTGCGCTGCCTGGCATGCTGGCGCCCACGCGCGACTCGACCGAGTTGAGCCTGCGTGAATTTACGCCGCACGTCCCTGCGCGTGCGCGCATCATCGCTAATCCCACCTCTGGCGGCTCACAGTCCGAGGCGGCGCTCAGCGAACTGGCCGCGACGGCGCGCTGGCTGACCGAGCACGACTTGCCCACCGAACTACGCCTGACGCGCCGACCAGGCCACGCGACTGACCTCGCACGCGAGGCCGCCAGCGCGGGCCTCGATATGGTCGTGGCGGCAGGTGGCGACGGCACCGTCAACGATGTCATCCAGGCGCTGGCGGGCTATCGCACAGCGCTCGGCGTGCTGCCAATGGGAACGGTGAACGTGTGGGCGCGCGAGATGGGTATTGGGCTGGGCGCGACCGATGCGCGCGCGACGCTGCTGCACGGCGTGCGTCGGCGGGTGGACCTGGGACGCGCCGGGCAGCGCTACTTCCTGATGATGGCGGGCATCGGCTTCGACGCCGAGGTTGCGCGGCGGGTAGAGCGCGGGCGGCTCAAGCGCTTTGGCCTGAAGCTGCTGGAGTACTTTGCGACTGCCGCCTTCCTCGGCCTGACACGCCCCTCGGACTCAATTCGCATCACGATGGGGTCGCACAGGCGGCGCGAGCAGGCGCTGATGGTCATCATCGGCAATACGCGCCTCTACGGTGGCGCCATGACCTTCACGCGCCGCGCGGTCGCCGACGATGGCGCGCTCGATGTGGTGGTGATCGGCTCCGGCGGCATCCTGCACCGCGTCAACGTGATTATGCGCGCGTTGCTGCGGCTGCCCGCCGCTGGGCCACGAGTGCGCTACGAGCGCACGCAGTTCTTGCGCCTCGAATCGAAACGCCCGACACCCGTGCAGGTTGATGGCGAGGTCATCGGCTATCTGCCCATGACGTTCAGCGTCGCCCCGCAGGCGCTCACGGTCATCGTGCCACGTGCGACGACGGCTGGCCTCTTCCGGCGCGCGCCTGAGAGCGGCGCCATTCGCCGCTAGCGCGCGAGCGAGAACGGCGCCGCATCCCCTGTCCCTTGTGCGTATCGTCACCATGGAATACTTCACGTCGCATTGTCCGTCTCACCCTGTAGGAGGGCTTGTGCACACGTGGCTGATAGTGGCGAGTGGGATGAGTGATGACTGATTCACAGGTCGAGGAACTGCGCAGCCGCGATGACGCGGGGTACATGATCGTTGACGACCATTGGCGCATCCTGGCGTCAGATGAACGCAACGCGCTGACGGGCGATTCTGGACCCGACTCGCTGACTGGCCAGAGCGCCTACGATGTGCTGGGCGCTGAGGTCATCACCGCGCTGGAGCGCCACGGCGTCGCCTCGTTCACCGTGGATAGCTCCAGCTATGTGCTGACTGTCAACCGCTTCCACCTGCCATCGGGCATGATTCGCGTGGTGCGGGCGCAGGAAGAACAGGCGACCATCGAGCGCGTGATGTCGCTGATCGTCCATGAGGTGCGTAATCCGCTCTCGGCGATGCGTGCGCTGGCGCAGGGTCTCGACGAAGCGGTTGCGCTGGATGAGACGGGCCAGGACTACGTGAAGCGGCTGACCGGCGAGATTGACCGCCTGAGCCGCCTGCTGACCTCGATGTCGCAGGTGGCGCGGCTGCGCGCGCAGCCGATGCGCCGCCTCGAACCAGCGATGGCGCTTGACCGCGTGGCGATGATGTTCGAGCCGGAGGCGGCGCAACGTGGCGTCACGATCACCACACATGTCACGCCACGCGCGGCGCCGATTCGCGCCGACGCCGATCTGATTCAGCAGATGCTGGTCAATCTGGTGATGAACGCGATGCAGGCGATGCCAGAGGGTGGCTCCCTGACCCTGCGCGCCCGGCTCGATCCGCGTGGGCGCACCGTGATCCAGGTGGAAGATACCGGTGTGGGCATGTCCACTGAGCGCATCCATGTGGCGATGCGCCCCGGACAGAGCAGCAAGCCTGGGGGCATGGGGCTGGGACTGATGGTGGTGCGCAGCATCGTGAGCCAGCACCAGGCGCGTATCCGCATGACCAGCGCGCCGGGGCATGGCTCGCTGGTGTCCATCACCTTTCCGCACATGGAGGATGCGCCAGAGGAGGCGCACGACGACGCGCACGACGACACACACGACGATGCGCCAAAACAGGCGCTCGACGAGGTAGCGACTGGGCCGCTCACACATGATGGGGAAGGTAACTAAGCATGGGACAAGCAGGCTCAGGTGGGCTGACCGGCGCGCCGCGTGTGGTGCGCGTGCTGGTGGTAGACGACGAGGAGAACCTCAACTGGAGTCTCGTCACTTCGCTGCGCCGCGAGCAGTATGCGGCTGATGGGGCGTTGACCGCCGAGGACGCGCGCCGCCGCATGGTGGATGTCAACTACGATTGCATCGTCAGCGACATCCAGATGCCCGGCATGGACGGCTTTCAACTGCTGAGTTGGTTGCGCGCCCAGCGCCCGCAGGCGCGCGTCATCATGATGACAGCGTTTGGCTCACCGAGCGTGCGGCAGGAGGCGATTCGTCACGGTGTCGCCGCCTATCTGGAGAAGCCGTTTGACCTGGCGGCGCTCAAGCGCGAACTGCGCCGGGCGCTCGATACTCCCGCGCAACCAACTGCCAGCTATGATTTGATTGAGATTACGCAGGTCATCAGCTTGTCGCGCCGCGATGTCGCTGTGCAGGCGCAGGTCGGCGACCAGCTTGGCATGTTCATCTTCGAGCGCGGCGAGCTCATCTCGGCGGTGTATGGCGCGCTGCGTGGCGAGCAGGCGTTCTTTGCCATGTGCGCGACCCCTGCGCAGCTCGCGACTCCGGCGCCTGTGCCGGAGCGTGTCGAGCGCAATGTCACGCAGCCCGTCTCGTCGCTGATCTTCGATGCGCTGCTCAAGCGCGACGCTGGGCTGGCCGCTGCCGCGCCGGGCGGGCGTCCGGCGAGCGACCTCGCGCAGCCACGCCTCACCGCGTCGCCTATGCGCGCGCCGATCACCTCCTCGCTCGTCGCCGCAGCCGCCGCGCCTCTGACAGCGCCGACATCCACACGCGACCCTCAGCGCACGCTGGCGTCATTGGTCTCGGCGATTGCGCGGCCCTGCGCGGCGGCGCTCGTGCAGCCCGACGGCTCCATACGCGCGCTCGCGCAGACGCGCCAGCCACCCGCGCCAGAGGCGGCATTCACGCAGATGGCGCAAGGGTTCGCCGCTTTTGCGCGGGCGGCGCAAGTGGGGCAATTCGGCGCGCCGCGTGAGACGCGGTTCATCGCGAGCGGCGAGCAAGCGCTCGTCCGACTGATCAGCGCGCGCCCCGGCTCACCTGCGCTGATCGTCGTGGTTCCGGCGGACATGGAGCCGCGCCAGCTCGACGCGACCATCGCCGTCCACGAGTCAGAGCTGCTGGAGTTGGCGATGTAGCCAGGTTCTGCGGGCTAGCGGAGATTCTCTCGCCACTGCGCGGCCAGCGCTGCGCCATCAAGCAGCCGGATGTTGTGCTGGAGCGCGAGCGCGCTGGCGGGTCGTGTG
>JAICSR010000308.1 GCA_025936795.1 Ktedonobacterales bacterium
CAGGTCGAGCCGGACTATTGATTGGAGGGGACCCCATGCCACCAGCGTTCGCCGGGTTTCCTCCCGGTCCGAATCCGTATACGCCACTGCCCGACGCCTTCTTCACCTCGGCGCTGCCGGAGATCGAAGACGTCAACGAGGTCAAAGTGGCGCTGCACCTCTTCTGGCTGCTCTATCAGAAGGTGGGCGAGCCGCGCTGCGCCAGCGACCGCGAGCTGCTGGCCGATCCGCTGCTGCGGCGCGCGCTGCGCCGCCGTGGCGACCCGCGCCCCTATGAGGAGCGCCTGCGCGCCGCGCTGGAGGGAGCACGGGCGCGTGGCCTGCTGCTACGGGTGCGCGTCCGTATAGATGACGAGATTGTGACGTGGTATTTCTTCAACACGGAGCGCAGCCGCGCCGCTGTCGCCGATCTGTTGCAAGGCGTCGCCTCGCCAGAGACGCTGCTGGAGGTCGAGGGGCCAATCGCCAACGCCGACCTGAGCGAGTTGGGCGAGTTGGGCGAGGGCGCCGCGCACAAGCTCTCGGTCGAGATCGAGCGGCCCAACATCTTCACGCTCTACGAGCAGAACATTGGCCTGCTGGCGCCGCTGGTGGCCGAAGAACTGCGCGATGCAGGTGAGCGCTATCCCTGGGACTGGATCGAAGCGGCCTTTCGTGAGGCCACGCAGCAGAACAAACGCAAGTGGAGCTACATCCGCGCGATACTGAAACGGTGGGAGACCGATGGGAAGGGAGGCGAGCCGTATGGAGCGCATGGGCGATATTCTCGCTAGGACAGCCCGCATGCGCGCGCGCCGCGAACGGCTCGCCGCCGCCCAGGCCCCGCAGGCGTCTCAGCCCGCGCAACCGCCCCAGACGCCAGCAGCGCCGCCACAAATGACGCCGCCAGCGACGTCCGCCACACCGCGCGGCGCAGCTACTCGCGCGTCGCGACCAGCCGCGCCCACTCGCGCCTCGCAGCAGACCACCGCGACGAGCGCCGTCACACGCCCATTGCGCCGTCCATCGCAGCAGCCCATCGCGCCTGCCACCACGCCCGGCGCCGCCCCCGATGTCGCGCAGCGCGATGTCCCGTGCGCCGACACGCTCGACTCGGAGCGCATCCTGGAGCTTCCCAGCCAGCGCGCCGCGCGTGTCACTGCGCCGCTCACCTATGCCAGCGCTGCGATGTCCGCCGAGCCACCAGCGCATCGTGAGCCAGTTCGCCGCAGCGTCGCCGCGCGTTCGCAGCCGCCGCAGTCGCCGCCCCAGCGCACGCATGCGCGGCCAGCGTCCCCGCAGACATCCGCCGCAGACGTTCCGGATATTCACCGCATGAGCGCTGGCTCTAGCGGCATGCTCTCGCTTGGCGAGGCAGCGCAGGGCTACGCCAGCGCGCGCAGAGCAGTTGCAGGCGGAGCCAACGCGCGGGCGGCCAGCGTCCGTCCCGCCAACGATGATTCCCATGAACCGCTTGATCCCGATGTCTGCCCGCACTGCCATGGCGCGGGCTACGTGCGGCTGGATGTGCCGGTGGGCGATCCGGCGTTTGGGCAGGCCATCGCCTGCGCCTGCAAAGAGCGCCAACTCGAAGAGCGGCGCCTCTCTGATCTGCGTGGCATGTCGAGCCTCGACGCATTCCGCGCCAAGACGTTCGCCACCTTCGATACAGGGCTGCCCGGCGTGCGTGAGGCGCTGGAGGTCGCGCAGCGCTACGCCGACGATCCGCTGGGCTGGCTGGTGCTGAGCGGTGGCTATGGCGTGGGCAAAACACACCTCGCCGCCGCCATCGCCCACGAGTGTGTCGCGCGGGGCCAGTCGGTCTTTTTCAGCATCGTGCCGGACCTGCTCGACCACCTGCGCGCCGCTTTCGCGCCCACCAGCGAGATCACCTACGACAAACTGTTCGATGATGTGCGTGAGGCGGGCGTGCTCGTACTCGACGACCTGGGCGCCGAGAACGCCACCGCATGGGCCACCGAGAAGCTCTTCCAGATCATCAACTATCGCTACAATTTCCAGATGCCGACCGTCATCACCACCAACAATCGGCTGCTGCTGCACATGGACGAGCGCATCCGCTCGCGCCTCTCAGACCGCAGCTTCGTGCGCAACGTCGCCATCGAGTCCGCCGACTATCGCGAGCGCCACGCGGGGCGTCCGCGCCAGACGGGGCAGCGCCAGGGGCAGGGTCAGCCGCCGAGCGCGCCGCGTGGCGCGCGCAACGCCTATCAGCGCTGAGTGTCGCCCGCGTCGAGGAACGCCAGGACATCGCGATTGAACTGCTCGGCGCGCTCGATGATGGGGATGTGGCCAACCCCCTGATAGACGATGTGCCGCGCGCCAGGGATCTGCGCGGCGAGGTAGGCGCCGTTCGGCGGGGGAATCAGCGGGTCGAGGTCGCCGTGGATGATGAGCGTAGGCGCCGTAATCTGATGCAGCGAATCCACCACATCGTGCGCGAGCGACGCGCGCAACTGGCGCATGTACGCGGCGGGACTCTGCGAGCGGTAGCGCGCCGTCGTCGCAATGCGCTCCATCTCCTCCGGGTGCGCCGCGACGAACTCTGCCGCCATGATCTGGCTGTAGGTGTGGATGGCGCGCTCGCCGATCTCCAGGCCAGGAGTTGGCGCGAGCAGCGCCAGAATCTCGGGCGACGCCGCGACGTTCGCGCGCCCCCCTGCCGAGGTCGAGACCAGCACGAGCTTATCGAGCAACTGCGAATGGCGCAGCGCGAAGTGCAGCGCGGTAAAGCCGCCCAGCGAGATGCCGACGACATGCGCGTGCCCAATGGCCAGCGTGTCTAGCAGCGCGGCGGCGTCATCCGCGAGGTCAGCGGGCGTATAGTCCTCGGTGACCTCATCGCTATCGCCCGTGTCGCGGTGATCGAGCGCAATCGTCCGATACTCGCGGCCAAAGACGTTGAATTGCTTGGCCCAGCCCAGGCGCTTCGATCCCAGGCCGGTCAGCAGTAGAATCGTCCCGCGCTCGTCGGCGGGGTTCGTCGGCCTGGCCTCGTCGTAGGCGAGCTTGCGCCCGGCGATCAGCGCGATGGATGGCTCTGGCGGCTGCATTGCGTTCCCTTCCTGCTACGCACGAGGCGCTCTAACGCTGGAAGCTCCATTGCTCCCTGGCACATCATAGCAGGTTCGGCTCGGTTGTTGTCGCAGCCAGGAGAGAGGAAAAACCCCTCTCCCGCCGCAGCGGCGGAGGGGTTGGGGAGGGGGCGCGGATGCTCGCGCTACTCGGCCCGCTGGCGCATATGGTATTCGTGGATGCCCTTCTTCAGGGTTCCCAGCGCCACCGTCGCGCAGGTGGGCCGCGCCATCACCACCTCGCGCCCCAGGTCATCCATCAGCGCCTCGAAGTCCAGTTGCTCGACCTCATCCAGCGTCATGCCCTGGGTCAGCTCCGTCACATACGACGCCGCCGCCATGCTGATCGTGCAGCCCTGGCCCTCAAACGACACATGCTCCACATGGCCATCGGGAGAGATCCTGGCATACATCTCAACGGTATCGGCGCACCCCGGATTCCCACCCGTCAGATGCACCTGCGCATCGGGCAGTGGGCCGCGATTGCGCGGATTCTGGTAATGGTCTACAAGAAATTCGATGGCTTCCTGGCGGTCCATCGTCATAGGTCAATTGCCTCGCTTTCGCGGCGCCTGCGCGTCGCTCTCGACTGGTGGGCCTCAGCGTTTCCACCTCCTCTAAGTATACCGCGCCGCGCATATCGCCTGCCGCCTCCGTACTCTCTCAGTCCAGCTCGCTCTGCTCGCTCAGGCGGCGCGCCAGCATCGCGCGGTGCTGCTCATTGCCGAAGTCGAAGGGCTGCCGCTCCTGCTCAGCGCGCTCCATCGCATCATCCCACCAGACGAACGGAGTACCCACCTGATCGAGCAGCGGCGCGAGGTCCTGCGGCAGCACATAGATCGCGCCCAGTTCGAGGTTGAGGCCATAGCGGTTGACCGTTGTGCGCAGACGCTCGACCAGCGCGGGCGCCACGCCAGCGTCAGCGGATTCAGAGGATTCAGAGGATGCGGCGGACGCGATGAAGGCGTCGAGCAGCGCGGAGAGCGCCTCATCCGCCGCCGCCCAGGCGATAGCGAGGTCTTCGGGCGCGAACCCGGCGCGCGGGCGGGACCAACCCTCCCGCGAATCCTCCGGCGAACCATGGTTTTCGCGCTGGTCAGGTGGCGTGAGGTCCGCAAAGAGACACTGCCGACAATAGCTCACCGCATCGCCAAAATCATCCACAAAGACATAGCGCGTGCCAGCGTCATTCACCAGCGCCAGCGTCTCCAGCACACATGACCCTGGAATTATCTGGCGGTTGCAGCGCTGAGAGCGGGACCCGTCGCTCTCCCAGGCGCGCCTGTAGTCGTCGACGGATAGCGCCATATCGCACCCTCCTGAGCCTGTGACGGAACATGACGGAACCTTAGGCGCAGAGTCTTCCCTCTATAGAACTCCAGCACAACCAGCACGTCGCACGCCAACCCAATCGTATCAGCATGGCATTGGAATGCAGCCGCCATGCTGGCGCGAACCCATGCAGCGGACCAGCCAGCGCGTCGGCAGGCCGGGTGGCTAGGGCGCCGACGGGCCAGCGTAGTAGAAGATGAGGTAGTCGTCCTGGGTGGCTGCGGCATAACCTGCGCAACGCGGCTCGCGGGTGGCGATGCAGGCGGCTACCTGCGCAGGAACCGACGCTGCTTCATCCCCACGCGCGAGATCGAAGACCCAGGCTGGATGCGGATTGGCCAGCGTGCGGCGCACCGCCGGGGGATAGCGATTGAAGCCCGGCGTAAAGGCGTCGTTCTGGTCAATCACCGCACAGTTGACCTGCTGCGCTGAGGTGAAGACCAGGCGCACGCAGGTCCAGTAGCCTGCGTAGAACGCCGCGCTCTGATGCGCCTGGAGGAAGGCCACCAGCCGGGCATCGCGCTGACCCATCGGCTGGCCGTAGGTCCGCTGGTTGGCGGCCGTTGCCAGCGCATGCGCCGCGCCCGCGCCA
>JAICSR010000437.1 GCA_025936795.1 Ktedonobacterales bacterium
CACCTCGGCGCTGGTGGGTGGGCGCCTGTGGATTCACCTGCTGGGCGCGCTCTTTCTGGCCAGGCTGGGAGTGCGCACGCTGCTCGCCCACCCCACCGCCAAGCTAGCTGGCCCTGCGCCTGACGCGCCGGAGGCGACCTTCGCGGCGCGGCGGGGCGGGCTGCTGGCGGCGTGGGCCTCCACGGTAGCACTAACGCTAACCAATCCCACGACAATTCTCTCGTTCGCGGCGGTCTTCGCTGGGCTAGGGCTGGCGGGCGCGAGCTACACGGCGGCGGGGCTGACCGTCGTGGGCGTCTTCCTCGGTTCGGCGCTGTGGTGGCTGATCCTCAGCGGCGGCGTTAACCTGCTGCGCGCCCGCTTCGATGCGCGGGCGATGCGCTGGGTGAACATCATCTCCGGGGCGCTGCTGCTGGCCTTCGCGGGGTTTGCGCTGCTCAGCCTCTAGCCACTCCGCGCGCCCTGATCTTGGCGTATACTGGGCCAGCCAGAGAGGACGAGTGATACATGCATCGCTTGGCCAACCGTCTGGCGCAAGTCACAGCGGACAAAGTCACAGCGGACAAAGGAGATCGCACATGCACGCGCGAGTGACGACGGTTTCCGTCCAGCCCGACAAAGTGGCGGAAACGACACGCATCTACAACGAGAGCATTCTCCCGGCAGTCAAAGCCGCCAATGGCAATCAGGGGGTCTTGCTCCTGATTGACTCAGCCAGCGGCAAGGCCATGTCCATCACCCTCTGGAACTCGCAGGCAGAGGGAGACACCTACGACTCCAGCGGCTCGTATCGCGAGCAGGTTGGCAAGATCAGCTCATTCTTCTCCGCCCCGCCTTCGCTCGCCACGTACGAAGTGGGCGCGCAGGGCTAACATCACACTTTCCCCAAGTTGCTCGGCGTTCCTGAAGACGAGCAATTTGGGGAGCATAGGGACCGCGTCCCCGCTGCATGCGCTGGTCTGGAAGTTACTCTAGAACACCTGTCTCCCCAGCTCGCAGCGCAGCATGCTTCTGCATACACACGGCGGAGACTGCACATCGCCTGGCGCAGCATGCGTAGTTGTCTCCACAGGTGTCGCCGCCAGGGCACAAGGGGGAGAAACCAATGGCAGATCAGAACTCTCCTGGACAAGCGCCGCAAGATCGCGGATTGGTCAGCCGCATCGGCCCGGTCAAGATTGACTGGCCGCGCTCGCTCGGCTAGTACGGCGGCATCGGCCTCGCCGTCGCGGCGGGCGTCATTGATCCACCGCTTGCTATCTTCATCGCCGCGATCCCATTCCTGAAGATGCTCAATCGGCCCAAGGCGTCCCAGCCAGTGCGCTTCATCGGACAGGTGCTCGATGGGGCTGCGAAGCCGGTTGGCGGCAGCAGTGAAGCCACCATCGAGCTTGAGGCGTCGGACGCGAAGCGCCAGCAGTCGCCACGGCCCACGATGTGGCGAGAAGCGCGCCAGATCGCAGATCGAGCCAGTAGCGGGCGCGCCGTCGTGTCCTGATGGGCCATAGCGAGCGCATACATGGTCGTCATTAGGTATCTGTCACGCGCGTGACCATCGGCGGGGATACACCAACCGCTCGCGCCCATCTGACGCATGCAATCACCCGTCATCTACGCCCGCCCGCTATAGCGCCCACGCTGCCTGCGCTCTCACACCGCGAATAGTGACACTGGCGCTGACCTGACTGGCCACCGTGGTTGCGGGAAAGTTGAGTGATTTAGTATACTTTTTCATATGACGTGTGGACACCCAGATGAAGCCGCCGCTGCGCCCTGGCTCGCCGCTGGCTTCGGATTGGCCCATTCCATGATCGGACAAGATCGGACCTGGGCGCGTCATGGTCCAGGTCTGCCGCGGACTGACAAGCGAGCCTGCCCGCGAGCGATGTATGCGATCTATGCGATGCATGCGCAAGGCGACGCCGTGGGGAACGATCTATGACAGTGAGCGATGCCGAGTTCAGGGCCGTGCTTGGCCGATTCCCGACCGGTGTCACGATAGTGACGACCTGCGATGGCGAACGACCGGCTGGCGTCACCATCAATGCCTTCGCCTCTGTCTCGCTCGATCCGCCCCTGGTGATGGTCTGCATTGACAAACGCTCGCACATGCATGGCCTGGTCGCACAGTCGGGCATCTTCGCCGCCAACATCCTCGGCGACCATCAACAAGACCTCTCACGCCGCTTCGCTGGCCAGGTCGGCGACCGCAACGAACGCTTCCGCCAGACCGCGTACCATCTGGGCGTCACAGGCGCGCCCGTACTCGATGATGTCATCGCCTACGTCGAGTGTCGTGTGCTGGCGATCTACCCCGGCGGCGACCATAGCATCTTTCTGGGCAAGGTGGAGGGTCTGGGCGCAACCACTGGCGAGCCACTGACCTACTATCGCGCTCGCTATGGCGCACTCGACATGGATAAAGATGCGAGTGTGGTTCCCGGTGGGCGCGAATGATCGGCGTGGCTCTGCGCCGGGTCAGCCAATGAGCGGCGGACCTGCGCGCATCACGACGCCCACTCGCAGCGCTCCCGCTGTGCGCGAGGCCGACCACCTCATGCCGCTCTGGCCGCCGCTGGCTCCTACGGTGCGCCTCAAGGAACGCGAAGCCGCGCTGACGACCGTGCACGCTGAGATTGGCGCGTGCCGGGCGTGCGAGCAGGCGGGCTATCTGGCGTGCGCGCGTCCACTGGCGCACACGCGCGGGCCAGCCGGGGCGCGCGTGATGCTGATTGGCCAGGCCCCCGGTCGCCTGACCATTGAGCGTGGCATCATGTTTGGCGGGCCAAGCGGCGACACGCTGGAGCGCTGGCTCCAGCAGGCGGGGTTCGCCCCCGGCGCGCTACGCCGCGAGGTCTATCTCTCCGCGCTGACCCGCTGTGATCCAGGGCGCAGCGCCAAGGGCCGTGGCGACCGCAAGCCCTCACCTGCCGAGGTGGCGCTGTGTCGTCCCTGGCTGGAGCGTGAGCTAGCGCAGGTGCGGCCAGCGGTCATCCTGCTGGTGGGCGGCATGGCCATCGAAGCGTTTCTGGGGCGGGTAAAGCTGGAGGAGGCGGTCGGCTCAGTGGCAGAGCGCGATGGCGTGACACTGATCCCGCTGCCGCATCCATCAGGGGTGAGCCGCTGGCTCAACGACCCCGCGCATCAGCGGTTGCTGGCGCGTGGGCTGGCGCGGCTGGCGCAAATGCGCGTCGCCTGGGAGGCGCACGACCAGGCGCCACGCTGACAACACGAGCGACAAGCGCAATCTCATTGATCGA
>JAICSR010000153.1 GCA_025936795.1 Ktedonobacterales bacterium
CAGCCACCCGCGCCAGAGGCGGCATTCACGCAGATGGCGCAAGGGTTCGCCGCTTTTGCGCGGGCGGCGCAAGTGGGGCAATTCGGCGCGCCGCGTGAGACGCGGTTCATCGCGAGCGGCGAGCAAGCGCTCGTCAGACTGATTAGCGCGCGCCCCGGCTCACCTGCGCTGATCGTCGTGGTTCCAGCGGACATGGAGCCGCGCCAGCTCGACGCGACCATCGCTGTCCACGAGTCAGAGCTGCTAGAGTTGGCGATGTAGCCAGGTTCTGCGGCTAGCGCAGATTCTCTCGCCACTACGCGGCCAGCGCTGCGCCATCGAGCAGGCGGATGTTGTGCTGGAGCGCGAGCGCGCTGGCGGGTCGGGTGAAGGTCGAGGTCGTCACGAAGATGCCGTAGTCGGCGTGGTGGTGGGCGTAGATCATGCCGATGAACTGCTGCATCTCTGGCGAGGTGACGGCGCAGCTCGCCGCATAGCGCTTGCACTGCACGATTGCCCGCGCGCCCTGCCCATCGCGGCAGATGAGGTCCGCCGCGAGGTCGCCGCTGCCGCCGGTGTGCTGCACGCTACGGAATCCGCTGCGCCGCAGCAGATCGCCGATAGCCAGCTCGAATTGTGTGGGCGTCAGCGCGCGCAAGGCATCGAGTGTAGTGGGCCGTGCGAGTCGCGGCGCGAACCGCCACACAGGCCGTTTTGCTTGGGACTTCGTCTGCGGTTTCGTTCGTCGTCGCCCTGCCACACGCCCCCTGCGACTCTGGGAGGCGACGACGCCCACGCCTGTCAGCGCCACGAATATCAGCAGCGCCAGCGTAGGACGGCTTATCACGTCTGCCATGACCGCAGTGTGCGCCAGCGACGGCGCCGCGCCAAGGGCAAGGGACAACGCCAGGCCACCGAAGATCAGCGCCAGCAGCAGCTTTGGCGCGCCGAGGCCAGGGTGTCTGCGCGCAACACGGCGTTGGGCCATCGGCGGAGTCCTCCACGATGAGGCGGAATACGAGCGTCACATGCTCCGTCTCTTCGCGGATTCCTTGCCGACTTGCAAGGGTTGCTAGCGGACCCCCAATGCCCCAGAGGAACTGAATTGAAGAGCCGGCATTAGAAGCTCAATTCGGGGCTCCTGAGGTCCTGTTCTTGCTGGAGAGCTTTGTCCAGGTCATTCTGACTGAAATCCCCGAAATGGATTCGAACTGTTGTAATCACATAGTGACGAAAGAGAATAATCTCCCGTAGCGTCTCTTTTTCCCTTCGACTAAGTTGGCGAACTTCCTGGTATTTTTGTAAGTAGCGAGTCACCAAAGCAGGGGAGCCACCCTTCTCAAACAATACATCCCAGAGCGTATACCCTAAACAAACAACCAGAGGCAGGCACTCCAGATCACCGAAGTCCAAAATGGCTGTGACGCGGTTATTTTGAGCCAAGACGTTATCAATGTCAAAATCAAAATGCGAGAGCCCCTTTGGTAATGAATCATCAAGCTCGACCACAAAACCATTGACACGCTCAAGAAAGTCTCGCAAATCGCTCTCGTGCGCAGCATTGTTGCGCAACTCATCAATCACAGAGGTTTCTTGTAATACAGATCTACCACTCGCAATGTTCTGTGTTTTTGCATACTGTTCACCCAGAATATGCATTTGAGCTTGCAGGGGAGCCATGTGATCGAGAAGCGCTGGCGTAAACGCCTCCACGTGGGCGCCTTGGGCATGTTCCATCAGGACGCATTGCCATTTTTGGTGATCTAATTCGCAGACCACCAGAAGCCGATTGTCTGAGGACGAGATAATGGCAGGAGTAGGCAGACCATGCTTTCTCAGATGAGACATAAAATTGAGTTCCAGCAAAATGTCTGCGTCGCTCTTTTTCTTCTGAGGATAGACTCGAAGCACGTACTTTTTTTGCCCCGACCAAGCAAACAGCGTGAGGTTCTCGATCCCGCGAGTGGCATGCTCGAAGCGCGTGAGCGGCAAGTTATAGCAGGCCAGGATGGCGCGGATATGCTTCTGAGAAGGGACAAAGAGACTTTCTGGGATCAGCTTGTTCATAACGCTTCCTTTGATGGCAGATCCATCGAGAGCGTGTCTACGATACAATATGTTCCTGTCTAGCGAGCCTTACAGAGTCTTTGATCCATCATCTCATTGTTCAGAACGCCATTTTTGCGCTCCTGGCGCCTCCTGAGAAAGCTCTGTGGCTATCGTGCGACACATACTCCGCACTGATTTTAAAGAAGGGATGAAAGTGAGTGTTGCTGGGCTGGCGCCTGGTTGTAGAGGCCCATCAGGAAAGGATGCTTTTCTTGAGCCTTGCGAGAACATCTGGCGTTCGGCTCAAGAACAGTTCCTCTTTTGTGAAGACTGCTGTAGCGTCACCCAACACGCTGGGTCAGGGCATCAGTCGTCTTCTGGCTCGGCGGTCGTGACCTGCTCCACCCGCTTGCGCGCGGCCAGCGCAGCGGACGCGCGCCCCTCCCACTCGCTATGGTTGGCTGGCGTCAGTTTGGCGCTGGCGGGCTGGCGCTCGATCTCGGCGAAGAGCACGGTCTCAGCGAACGACGCAGGCGCAGCGGGTTGGGCCGCCAGTGTCGCCAGCCGATCGGTGAGGGCGAGGTAATACTCAACCAGCGCAGCCTGCGGGCCGACGTGCGAGCGGGTCTCATCGAGCAGACCCAGCAGTGTCTCATACTCGTCGGCGGCGGCCTGAGCCTCCACGAGCGCTAGCGCCAGCGGATCGTGCGGGTTCTCCGGCGCCTCCGCTGTTGGCCGCGCGTCGGCGTCATCGGCGTCATCATCCGTCGAGGTGGGACTGGTGAGGCGGCGACGCTCCAGCAGCAGCGCGCCGATCAACTCCGTCTCGCGCAGGCGGCGACGCGCCAGCCACGCCCGTACCGCGCGCAAGCGTGCCGTCGCGGGCGCCCCCAGCGGCAGATCAACCTCGTCGGCGGCCCAGGCCGAAAGCGCCTCCTCGCGCAGCGGCGCCTCAGTCCCCTCGTCGTCGTCGTCGTCGCGCTCATCTGCCTGCCAGCGCAGCACGCCGCCCTGCGTCACCCAGTGGCCCGCGCCGCCCGCACCAGACGCCGCCGCTTCATCCACATCGGCCAGCGCCGGGCGCAAGAAGCCGTCGCCATAGTGATCGGAGTGCTCCTCAGCGGGTCGTTGCGCATGGCCATCCGCGCCGCTCTCGTTGGCGTCTGGTGCGACGCCCCAGTGCGCGTCGTCGAAGCGCTCCCAATCGTCGTCGTGCGTGTCGTCGTTTCCCATGTGCCTCTACGTTCTCTTGATTCGATCTTCTAAGGTTGGGCCGCTGCGGCTACTCCCACTCAATGGTAGCAGGTGGCTTGCTGGTGATGTCGTAGACGACGCGATTGATCTGTGGCGCCTCGTTGACGATGCGGTTGGCGATGCGGCCAATCAGGTCGTAGGGCAGACGCGCCCAGTCGGCGGTCATGAAGTCGCCCGTCGTGACGGCGCGCAGAGCGACCATGCTGGCATAGGTGCGACCATCGCCCATCACGCCGACGCTCTGCACGGTGGTCAGCACCGCGAATGCCTGGCCAATCTCGCGATAGAGGCCCGCGCGCCGCAACTCCTCGATGAAGATTGCGTCGGCCTGGCGCAGCACGTCCAGCCGCTCGCGCGTCACCTCGCCGATCACGCGAATCGCCAGCCCAGGGCCGGGGAATGGATGGCGCCACACCCATTCGTCGGGTAGCCCCAGCTCGCGTCCAACCTCGCGCGCCTCATCTTTGAAGAGGTAGCGCAGCGGCTCGACCAGTGCGAACTTCATGCCCTCAGGCAGGCCGCCGACGTTGTGATGCGTCTTGATCTTCTGCGCGGCGTTGGCGTCGTGCGCGCTGGCGCTCTCGATGACATCCGGGTAGAGCGTGCCTTGCGCCAGGAAGCCCACCTCACCCTCCGCCTGGAGCTTGCTCGCCTCAGCCTCGAAGACGCGCACGAACTCCTCACCGATGATGCGGCGCTTTTGTTCAGGGTCCATCACGCCCGCCAGCTTGGCCAGGAAACGCTCGCTGGCGTCCACCGCAATCAGCGGGATGCGCAGGTTCGCGCGGAAGGTCTCGACGACCTGCTCTGGTTCGCCCGCGCGCATGCAGCCAGTATCCACGAAGATACAGGTGAGGCGGTCGCCGATAGCCTTGTGCACGAGCAGCGCCGCCACCGCCGAATCCACGCCGCCAGAGAGGCCACAGATCACGCGGCCCGTCTCGCCCACCTGCCCCCGGATGCGCGCCACCGATTCCTCGATGAAGGCGCCAGTTGTCCAGTTGGGCGCGAGGCTACAGACGCGGTAGAGGAAGTTTTCGAGCATCTGCGCGCCCTGTGGCGTGTGGCTGACCTCCGGGTGAAATTGAATGCCGATGTGGCCGTGCGCGTCACTCATCGCCGCCAGCGCGCCGCTGCTGGAGCGCGCGATGACTGCGAAGCCAGGCGGCAAGATGTCCACGCTATCGCCGTGGCTCATCCACACGGGGATGCCCGCGCCAGTGGCGTCTTCGACCCCGGCGAAGAGCGTCTGGGGCGCGTCCGCAGCCGTCGTTTGCTCTGCGGCGCCCGCCTCGGTCAGTGTGATCTCCGCTGGGCCGTACTCGCGCCGCCCGATGTGCGGCTCGACATGGCCGCCAAGCTGGTGGGCCAGCAGGTGCATGCCATAGCAAATACCCAGCACCGGCAGATCGCTCTCCAGGATGTCCTGCTCGATGGCGCGCGCGCCTGCGTCATAGACGCTATCTGGCCCGCCGGAGAGGATGACGCCCCGCGCGCCTAGCCGCCGCAACTCCGCCAGGGTGGTGGTCGCGGGCAGCAGTTCGCAGTAGATGTGACACTCGCGCACACGCCGTGCGATCAGTCGCGAATATTGCGAGCCGTAGTCGAGGATGGCGACCATCTCGCGCGCGGGCGAGGGCTGTTCGGGCGCGCTCAGCGCGAGGCCGGGGTCCGTCGTCTGAGGGGTCGCGGGCATGGCAGCATCTCTCCGTCTGACAGGCGCATGTCTGGCGTCAGCCCGTGGTAGCCAACTGACGCATCGTGTATGCCTGTATTATCCCCCACAGCGATGCTGCAGCGCCAGTCGCGACCTCACCTCCTGGCGCCCGCTCGCGCGAATCTGGCTCCCCTCGCCCTGTGGGAGAGGGGTTGGGGGTGAGGTTCTGGCGCCGCATCTCAGCCGAAGGTGACGAAGGTATATTCTCCGGTATACGTCTGGCCGCCAATGCTTGTGGTAGCCGTGAGGTAGATGGGCTTCTGGCCACCCACATTGCCATAGTTGAGCTTTCCTGAGGCCACCCCGTAGCTATCCGTGGTGAACGGGCCAATCTTGACGACGCCTCTGGGTGTGACGGCGCTGAAGTAGACCTTAGCCTGTGGCTGCGCCTGCGTGTTATTCGAGACACGCGCGTAGACCGTCACCGAGCCGCCCTGTGGCAGCGTATCGGAGACCCACACGCCGACATCGTATTGTGGGGCGGTGGGCGTGGGGGTGGTGGAGATGTTATTGAGTGGCGAGATCATGACTGAGCCGCCGTTCGTCGCCTGGGCTGGCGTCGAGTTCGCCGCCAACACGCCTGCCGCAGTACCCACCGTTTTGAGCGCGAAGACGCCGACGGTCAGCCCAACGGTGAGGCAGGCGATGATCGCGATGATCGGCAGCGCCTTGCGTCGCCAGTAGCCCCGGCGTCGCGCGCGCTCGCGCCAGCTAAATGGGATGAGGTCGGCCAGCCAGTCGTGGATGCGCTCGTACCAGGACGGTTCGACAATCCAGGTCGAGGGGCGTGCGAGTGGGTTGCGTCTGGCATCCTGGCCAAACTGAGCCGCACGCCGCATGCGCTCGCCAACAGCGGACATCGTGGCTGTCGCGCCAGACTGGAGGCGATCACGCAGCGCAGCGCCACTCGTAGCCTCGGCGGAGGCTGATTCCGCTGACTCCGTGCCGACGCGCTGCCGCTCAGCCCGCTCCTCGTCGCGTTTGCGCGGCGTGACGCCGCCAGCGGACTGCTGGGTGTGACGTCGGCGCGCGGCGCTCGAACTCGCCTGTTGTCGCTGCCTTGCGCGGGCGGGATGCTTTCGCTTCGCCGGATTGTAGGGGTCCACTCTTGGCCTCCATGTCAACACTGGTTGTCAATCTATCTCGTTGTGGCCCGTATGTCGCTGGCGCCGCGTCAAAGGGCGCGCGAATACGTAGGCATCAGGCGCCATGTGAGACTCATGTTGGCGCGTCATCGCATCGGTCGTCGCCTGCGTCGAAGACATCGAAGGCATCGAAGAAAGCGCCTGCTGCGGCGAAGCCGCTCTCCCACCATCTAGTTACGCGCTGCGACGAAGTGAGGTCACAGGTTCACCGTATCTCCAGGGGCAAATACCCAGCCTGGCGGCCTACTCCGCGTCATTCGTGCCATTCTGTTCGCGGCGACGACGAAGATAGGCCTCCACGTCCAGAATTGCTTGCTCAGGAGAGGGAAGCTCGCCGATGCGCGGAATGTTGTGTATCCCAGAGAGGTCGGGATTGAAGCCGCTATCGCCCACCGCCTCGCCTGCCTCAGCGGCGCTGAGTCGCTGCTCCAGGTCGTGCACGTAGGCGGTCACATCGGGGTCGGCGGCGACGAGATGTGAGACGCGATTGTTGAAACGCTGGGCGGCGCGCGCGAGGTCTTTCAAGCTGAGGTTGAGGTGATAGAGCTGGTCGAGGCTTCTCAGCAGCGCCTCAGACACCGGCAGATTGGGCGAGGCGGCGACATAGTGCGGCGCGCCCGCCCAGAGGCTTGTTGTGCTGACGCCATCGCGCCTGGCGGTGTCCTGCACCGCCGTCAGGATGCCTGTTGGTCCGCTATAACTAACTCGCTCGATGCCGATCTGGTCCATGCGCCGGAGCACAGCTGCCCGGCTTGTCGCGCCCGACACCTGCACTGGCGCCGTGTGTGGCGCCTCAGCGGAGAAGACGCCCAGCAGCGCAATCTCCTCGACATGTAGCTGGCGGCTGTAGTTGACGATCTCACGCGCGAAGGTCTTCCAGCGCAGATGTGGCTCCTCACCGAGGAAGAGGATCACATCGCGCCCAGGCTCGGCGCCCTCGCGAGCGCGATGGATGTAGTAGCGATTGGATGGCCAACTGAAGCGCCGCAGCGCGCCACCAGAGATGCGCGCCGTCGGGCGAGACTCGCTGAAATCGTAGAACACATCCGGGTCGATCTCGGCGAATGGTTCAGCGTCCCACTGATTCACCAGAAACTTCACGGCCCAGGTTGCGGCGCTCGCGGCGTCATTCCATCCGGCGAATGCGCCGATGAAGATCGCGCGCTCCAGCTCTTGTGGTCTGGAGACATGTGTGTGTTCCATAACAGCGCCCTCTGAAGCCCTCGTCACTTGCGCGCCTGCGTGGCCGCCATGCCATCATTAGCGCTAAGTATACCATCGCCCCGCGACGTTCGCCCTGCCCAGCCGCAACATCACTCATTGGCTTGCTGCATGATCTGTTCGTAGAGAGCAGGGCCGATGAATCGTCCTTGGGCGATGATCTCGTCGAGGTATGGCTTGACCGCCTGAATTATTCGTTGGCGCTTCGCTGCCAACAGTATGCCGACTGATCCTGTGACTGTCAAATGTAATCGAGCGGCGACAGTTCGCGCGTCACGTTCGTCGAGCAAGATTCGGGACGCTTGAGTAGCAAGCGCCAACGCAATCGCATCACGTTCACCTGCGTCAAGCGAAGCAGGTATTTGAGGATTTTTGGCGGCGGAATGTACGCTCACCCACGTAATCTCATGGAGATTTGGTCGTTGGGGATGTGCTGCTCGCCCGCGCTGGTACTCAGCGAATACAGTATCTGGTATCCACACGCCTCCATATAATTCACGGATAGCTTCGAGTAACCCAATCTCACCTAGAGTGATGAGCGGCGTCGATTTGATACGACCGGAAGCGCTGAGCTACCCGAAGCCGGTAAAGAAGGCTGCTTCTCTGCTGACGAGCCAGAGCTATCGCTAGGGAAGGGCATTGCGCTCTTCCTGTGCGACATCCATGCTATCATCCCACCAGGAAACGCCGTGCGCCGAAAGAAGATCGAGGAACGCGGAACGGTCAACGCCTAGCAACGTAGCCGCTCTCCCCGAACCAATGACGCCCAAGCGATACAGTTCGATGTAAAAGCTCTCACGCGCAACGCGCGACGCCTCCTCGCGGCCCAGGGAGCTCTCGGCGGGTATCGCGATCTCTACCAGAATGCGCTCGTCTTGCGGCTGTTGCTGTGCGGCTCGACTCATAGCTATCGCGCTCTTTCTCTCGAATCTCCAGCGCCGCGTTCGTTAGGCTCGGCGTGCGGCGCGGCGGGCGTTGCGTCCCTCGCGTGCGCTGAGTGGCACTGGCTCGTTGGGCGGTGGCAGCAGGCCCAGCGCCTCCGCGTCGTCAATTGTGTAGCGATAGCCCTGCTCCGTCAGGAAGAGCTGGCGATTGGAGGAGAACTCCTGATCGCGGGTATCGCGCGTGACGATGGTGTAGAAGTGCGCGGGTCGCCCGTCCGACTTCGGGCGCAGCAGGCGACCGAGGCGTTGCGCCTCTTCCTGGCGCGAGCCAAACGTGCCGGAGACCTGGATGGCGACGTTGGCGTCGGGCAGGTCAATCGCGAAGTTGGCTACCTTGCTGACCACCAGCCGCTTGATCTTGCCCTGGCGGAACTGATCGTAGAGCTTCTCGCGCTGGCTGTTATTCGTGCGCCCTGTCAGCAGCGGCGCGTCGAGCAGGTGCGCCAACTCTTTGAGTTGGTCGAGATATTGCCCGATGATCAGAATCTGGTCGTCGCTGTGGCGATTGAGCAACTCG
>JAICSR010000331.1 GCA_025936795.1 Ktedonobacterales bacterium
CGATGATCGAGATCCTGCGCGCGGCGCTGACCGCGGCAGAGATCGCGCAGCACGCCGCTTTCTTCTCCTTCGGCACCAACGACCTGACCCAGATGACCTACGGTATCTCCCGGGACGACGCCGGCAAGTTCCTGCTGCAATATGTCGAGGGGCTGCCAGAGCCGGGGCTGAGCGAGCCGGTCAAGATTCTCAAGGCCAATCCCTTCCAGACACTCGACCGCGACGGCGTGGGTCGCCTGGTGCGCATCGCCGTGGAGGAGGGCAAGCGCACCAAGCCCAACCTGGAGGTGGGCATCTGCGGCGAGCATGGCGGCGACCCGGAGAGCATCGCCTTCTGCGACGAGATCGGGCTGAACTACGTCAGTTGCTCACCCTTCCGCGTGCCGGTGGCGCGGCTGGCGGCGGCGCAGGCGGCGCTCGCCCGCAAGGCGACCAAAGCGCAGGCCGAGCGCGACAGATAGCCGCGAGGGATGGCTACCCGCAAGAGCGCATAGGCGCCACTGCTGGTTGGTGATTGACTTCCCCAGCCAGCGGTGGCGCCCGTGTTTGGTGTGGCGCGGCCTTCATGTGTACATGCACAATTCGGGGTTGCCAACTGAGCAACCACGCTGCATACTAGGAGTGATGTGAGCGGCAATCGAGCCGACCACGTCATCTGGAATGACTCGATCACTCGCGCGAATCCCTGAGTCAACCATTGGGAGGAAGCGATGGGCGTTGATTCGCAGCCAAACGCTGAGTCCAGTTCAGAGCCAGATACCACCATCACGATCTATTCCGTCGGACACTCAAATCAGCCGCTAGCCGCCTTCCTCGCGCTGCTCCAGCGCCATCATATTCAGTCGCTGGTGGATGTACGCTCGGCGCCCTATTCGCGCTATGTGCCGCATTTCAATCGCCCTGAGTTGGAGTATGCCGTTGAGCGCGAGGGCATTCGCTATCTCTACCTCGGTGATGAGCTAGGCGGACGCCCGCCGGGGGATGAGTTCTACGACGACGAGGGCTACGTACTGTACTATCGCGCAGCGCGTGCGCCCTTCTTTCTGCGCGGGCTGGAGCGCCTGACCGACGAGGGCGCGCTCTATCGCACAGCCGTGATGTGCAGCGAGGAAGACCCGACCAACTGCCACCGTCGCCTGCTGATCGCTCGCGTGCTGGAGGAGCAGGGCACGCCGATGCTGCACATCCGTGGCGATGATGCGATACAGACAGCGGACGACTTCCGCCGCGATCAGCAACTTTCATTGTGGGATGACCCAGCGGATACGGCGTCTGAGGAGAACGAGTGGAAATCTATACGACCGGTTTCACAAAGAAGACCGCAGAGCAGTTCTTCGAATCCCTCCGACGAGTGGGGATACGACGGCTCATAGACATCCGCCTGAACAATTCTTCGCAGCTCGCTGGCTTTTCCAAGCGCGATGACCTCGCGTACTTTCTGCGTGTGATCTGCGACGCGGCGTACCAGCACGAGCCGCTGCTGGCGCCGACACACGAGATGCTCGACGAATACAGAAAGGAAAAAACGGGCTGGGAGGTTTACGAGCGGCGTTTTCTTGCCCTGATGCGCGAGCGGCGGATTGAAGCGCAGATTGCGCGCAGCCTGTTCGCCACGCCCACCGTGCTGCTGTGCAGTGAAGCGACCCCGGAACATTGCCATCGCAGGCTCGTCGCAGAGTATCTGCGCGACCACTGGGGCGATGTCACGATCACCCATCTGTAGGCTGTTCTGTAGCGCCGTAACGTCTGTGTTGGTTGTGTCTGTTTGACGCATGAGAGCCGCGCTCCCCAGTGGCTCTCGCATGTGAAAACACGCTTCTATAGCGACGGCAGTGAGCGTGCGGCAGGCCTTGGCGCCTGTCAAAAGCAGGCGAGTAGCAAGCGCCATTCAATCGCCACGCTCGCCACGCTGTCGTGTCTTTCTGCTCAAGGAGAGACAGGGTATGCGCATCGTCGTGAACCATCTCACACGCATGCAGCCGGGATACATCTGTGTCGCTGGCCTCAATCCCGGTACCGGTTTGCATATTCGTCCCGTCTTGCGGGGGCGGCTCTCGCGCAGTCTGTTGCGGACTGAAGGCGGCCCATTCGATATTGGCGCGCTGGTAGACATTGGCGAGACCATCAGTGAGGGCGCCGCGCCAGAGGTTGAGGACCAGGCATTCACCTCATGGAAGGCGACCTATCTGCACGACGTTGCGCCTGCCGCCTTCTGGGCGCTCTTGCAGGCAGCTGCGCAACGTCGTCTCGACGCCATCTTCGGCCCAGACTTGCAGCAGACTGGCGCCTCCTGCTCGCTGGAGATGGGCAAAGGGCAGGCGTCACTCGGCTGCCTGATTCCCACTGGGGCGTCAACCCTCTCTGTGGATGAGCATAACGGCATCCGTATGCGCTTCAGCGATGAAGCGCTCACCGTCTCTGCGCCCGTAACCGACTTGCGCATGTTCCACGACGATCAGCGCTCGCCACGGCTGGAGGTCGTCGCTGATCTGAGCAAGCGACTCGCACATGGCGTTCCGGTCATCCTCAGCGTGGGTGTGTCGCGTGGGTGGACGAAGCCTGGCGACGCAGCGCCGCGCCACTGGCTCCAGATCAATAGTGTCCACCTCGGCGATAAACCGCTCTGGAACCAGGTGGAGGTCGAACAGACCTATGGTCGCTCATCTGGCGCAAGCGACCTGGATGGCCTCCCATTCTAGACTGCCAGCCGAACCGCTGCTCTGCCCACAGCGTTTGATGCAGTCACAGACTGGAACGGCCAGCGAGCTTCCAGCGTCGTGTATCATGGGCGCAGCGAGCGGCGGCGAGCGATGGGCGGGAGGCGCGCAGTGGACAACGCAGTGGACAACGCAATTGCCCACAAACAACGCATCCCCGCTGCCACCGCTGCTCATCGCCTGACGGCTGGCGGCTGCAACCGCGCCTGGATGGCCCAGCGCGCGAGGTTGGCGCCATCCCAGATACGGGAATCGGGAGGTCGCGTCCAGCGCCATTTCGTGCTACGCTACTAGGCGCCGCATGGCGGCGAACCTTCACCGCTGCTCCCTCTCCCAGCAGGCGAGGGAGCATGCTTCCCCTCTCCCGCTGCAGCGGGGGAGGGGCCATGGGAGGGGGCTGACCCAACAGCTCTGCTAGCAGGATGAAATACCTCCGTGGATGACATCGCCGACCAGCCAACTGACCAGCCCGCCGCGTCCGAAGCCGCGCCTGATCTCACCGACGTCGGCGCGTTGCGCGTGTTGCTGCGGCGGCATGGGCTGGCGCAGCCCAACAAGCGACTCGGCCAGCACCTGCTCGTCAGCCGCAAGGCGCTCGACGCTGTCGTCAACGCCGCCGAGCTGACCGCAGCGGACAACGCGCTGGAGGTCGGCGCAGGGCCGGGCGCGCTGACCGTCGAGCTGGCGAAGCGCGCTGGGCGCGTGGTCGCCATCGAGATGGACCGCGACATCCTGCCTCTGTTGGCCGAGACGACCGCCGCCTATCCGAATGTCGAGGTCATCCCGCGCGACCTGCTGAGGGTAGACCTGGGCGCGGTCTTCGGTGGCGCGCCCTACAAATTCGTCGCCAACCTGCCCTACTACATCACCGCCCTGATCCTGCGGCGCATCCTCGAAGCGCGCCCCCGCCCGACGCGCATGGTCGTGATGACGCAGCGCGAGGTGGCCGAGCGCATGGTCGCGCCGCCCGGCGCGCTGAGCCTGCTCGGCCTCAGCGTGCAGTTCTATGGCCAGCCGCAGCTCGTCTCGCTCGTGCCAGCCAGCGCCTTCTATCCACCGCCCAAGGTCGAATCGGCCATCGTGCGAATCGACATCTTCCCCAGCCTGCCGCTGGATGACGCCGGGCGCGACCTGCTCTTCAGCCTGGCGCACGCCGCATTCGGCGGCAAGCGCAAGCAGATACACAACAGTCTGGCGCAGAATTTGCGCCTCTCGCCAGAGCAGGCGCCTCGCTGGCTGGCGGCCAGCGGCATCGAGGCCGAGCGCCGCGCCCAATCGCTCAGCCTGGACGACTGGCTGCGGCTGACGCACGCCGCGCTCGCTGACCCGCCACAGCCCATCGCCCGGATCGGCGAGCGCCTGCGCACACGCCGCGAGCAGCCCCAACGCCAGCCACACGCGCCGGACTCGCCACGCGACGAGTAACCCCCCTCTCCCGCCGCAGCGGGGGAGGGGCTGGGGGAGGGGGCGCCACAAGGAGGCCCAGCGACTATGCGAGCGGATGACACGCAACGTATACTGACAGAGGAGGGGCCGCAGCGCCCGGACGGCTCCTCGCGCGTCGCACCATCCGCGCGCGCCGTGCGCAAGTCGCTGCTCTGGATCGCCGCGCTGATCTGCCTGGCGCTGCTCGCCGCCACTGCCGGAGAAATGTGGACCCTTGGGCATGAGCGGCAGATGGTCGCGCAGACGCGCAGCGAAAACCAGCGTATCGCACGCGACATCCAGCAGACGCGGCAGGCAGTGGACCAGGCGCAGGCGCCCGATACCATCGAACGCGAGGCGCGCAACCTGGGCTACATCTATCCGGGCGAGACACCCGTCATCATCGCACAGCCCCAGCCCTGAGGCCGCTCGGCGTCCAGTGGCATTGGCCAGCGGCGGCTCAATGGCGGTCCGGATGTGGCGCTAGACCGTCGAGACAGGAGCCTCCGTGCAGCAGCTATC
>JAICSR010000123.1 GCA_025936795.1 Ktedonobacterales bacterium
CACACGACCACCCGGAAGCGCTGGCGTATCAGCGCGCTGCCGCTGCTTGTGGCGCTGGCTGGCTGCGCAGTGGGAGGCGGCTCGCAGGTCGCGACCACTAGCGCAATCACCGCAGCGCCACAGCCTACCCCGAAAGTGACGTACGTCGCTCCCGGAGCCTACTATCCCTTCCTGGCTGATGTTCACTTCCAGCCGTCTGTAGGCTACCTCACCGCATTGCAGTTCGTGACCAATCTCGGCCTTCAGCCGCTCTACGTCTGCACGGGATATGACGCCTCCAACGTGCGCTGGCAATCCCAGGATGAGAGCGGAGGGTTCGCGAAGACAGCCATGCCGCCGCACACACTCGAAGTGGCTCCAACGCCACTCGCGCCAGGCGACTGGCTCCAGCGACTCGCCGCGAGTGCAAGCGTCGCATCCATCTATGACGGGCCACAACACTGCCCGCTCATCCCTGTAGACCTGACTCCCGTTCCTGGGCGCCTCTACTTTCTGGGCCAGAGCGTGTGGCTGGAATACCTACAGGTGACGTTCGCGCCGTTCAGCGGGAACGCCTATGGACAAGCGCTCAGCGCCATCAGCGCCCTTGGATTTCGCCTGGCCGACCCCTGCTATGAGCAGAGTCTGCCCGCTCCGCCGTGGCGTCCGATAAGCCAGCAGACGTCGTTCGCCAGCAGTGGCGCGCTTGTCGTCGCCATCACTGAAGCGAACTCGGCGCAGTGGTCAGCGCAACTGAAAGGCGTGGCAGGCGTGGCAGGCGTGGTCGGCGTCACGGCGCCCTATGCGCCAATCTGCCCGGCGTCATAGCGGCCGCCTCAGGCAGTCTATCAGCCGAGCGCGGCGAGGTCGGCATTGGTCTGTTCAAGCGAGAAGGCTTCGGGATCGAAGTCATCGCCTGCCCATTCACGCATCTCGGCATAGTTGGGATCATTGGGGTTCTTGAGCGTTTCAATCAGCTGGTAGTAGCCCCAGATGCCACCGCAGTCCTCCGGTGGGCAGGCGCGGCGGCCTGTCAGGCAGCGCGGATAGCGCACGTCTGCCTCTGGCTCCAGAATCTTCTCGACAAGGATCGTGTGGTCCCAGCTATCGCCAAAGTCGTATTGATATGCAAACTTGCTCCCAACCGTCGGCGCTATCTGATTGAGATGCGCGCGACGCTCATCTCTCACATCAAAGCCCATCCCTCTCATATCGGGGTCAGGCTCGCCATAGACCGTCTCGCCGACATCAAACTGATGGAGATGGTAGTCTTCCCACCCCATCGCCGCCTGAATGATCTGATGCAGGCGCGTGAGTGTGATGGAGCCAGGCGTCTGTATGCGGCGCCAGATGGGTGGCTTGCTGCCGTACAGCGTCACCTTGAGTTGATAGATGGCCGTAGCCGCAGGTTTGGCCGGTGTCCGTCGAGTCGCCATAATGAACTCCCTCCCCTTCGCAGGAGTTGGCATGCCTTGGTACACATGTCTGGCATACGGCAGCAAATCGTATTGCGCGTGAGCGCGCGCTAGTCCGCCGAGGCGCCGGGCAGGCCAGGGCGCGCGCTGGGACTGGGCAACGCCGAGTCGCGAGCGCCATTCTCCCAGCCGCGTCGCATGCCCTCCAGCGCCGTGCGCAGAGTCTCGCGGGCGAGGTCGGCGATGGCGACGGCATTGGGGTTGACCAGCATCACGTTGACCGATCCCATCACCGCGCTGACCTCGATGATCAGATGGGCGCGCGGCGTGGTATGCGTGGGGATGTGTTCCTCCTCACCGGAGGCGATCATCCCCGCGATGCTCTCGCCCAGCGCCTTGACCTCGCTCATGATTGCACTGGAGCGCACCGACACGGCCACGTCATCGGGGATGTAGAGGACAACCTCGCTCATCGTAGCATTCACTTTGACGTGCGCCTGGGGCGGAAGCTGCGCGCGGCGCAGGTCGAGCTTGACACTGCCCATCATCGCGCGCACGTGGGTATCAGGGGCCAGACTCCAGGCGCTGCGCGTCTTCTTCGTCTCGCTCATGAAGGCGCTGATGCGCTTGCGCGCAGATGGGACTGCTGGGAGCATCGGCGCGATGGAAGCGCTGGCGGCCAGGGTGGGCGGCTCCAGCGCAGCCAGCGTGGCGAGTGGCGAGTGTGGCAGGTCGCGCAGGATGGCGGCGCACTCATCGGGTGTCTGCGCCTTCGTCAGCGCATCCAGCCCATCGCGAAAGGTGTCGAATGGAAGCTCACCGCGCTCATAGCGCCCGCGAATCTGAAGAATCGCGCTGCGTTGCGCCGCTACCAGCGGCGATTCCGTGCCGTTCTGCATGTCAGCCTCCCATGTCGCCGCGCGCCGCTGGCGTGATCGCGCCGCCGCTCTGGCATTGCTCCGGTCTTGCGCTGTTTCGCTCAGCGCGGCGCCAGGCTCGCCTCCCACGAGGCGGTGGCGCAAGCCCGGTTGTCATCTTGGAACATACGCGCGGGTCCGGCGCCAGGTTTCGTCCCGCCGCCAGAAGGAGCGCCAAGAGCAGTATACAAGAGCAGCATAGCAGAAGGGTAGAACAGATCCGTCTGGATTCGCCGTGACGCGCGATTCGCTAGTCGCGGACGATCTCGCCGTTGTTGGTGATGGCTGGGTCAGGTCTGTAAGCGGGGTACTCGATCTCCCAGATGTGGCCTGGCTCCTCGCGCGCCTCCCAGCGGCGCAGCGCATCGAGCAGCACGGCGCGCTGGATGTCTGGGCGGCCTGGCAGCCCCAGTGGATCGCCCAGCGTGAAGCCAACGGGATGGATGGCGCGCGGCGGCCCCATCTCTGCCGAGGCTTTAGGCAGCAGGGTGATGAGAACCGTCGGCAGACCTAGCATCTCGATCTCGCGTTGAATCGCCACGACCGTGCGATGGCAGAGCGGTCAGCCAGCGGTCAGCAGCACGGCGTCGGCGCGCGACCGCTCGACGATCTTGGCCAGCGCGGGGGCGGCGCGCTCGTAGAGGTCGCGCACCATCTGGCTGTATCCCATGAAGCCAAGATGCTTGTCGCCCACGCTGCCGATGACGCCTTCAGCCGCCAGCTCGCGCAGGCGGTCAATTGGGAAGACGCAGTTGATGTCCTGGTCGGCGTGACGATGGTCGTAGTGCTCATGCGTGACCATTACCTGGTCGCTTGCCACATCGCCGGGAATCAGCCGCCACGAGTTATCGCCCGCCAGGTCATATGGCTCCTGGTCGCGCAGATGGACACCCGCTGTGGTGACGAGCGCGAAGGTTGTCTCGCGCAACTCACGGCGGCGTGGCGTGTAGGGGATGCAGCGGCGCGACATCGGCATGCGCATAGCCTCGATTCTGGCGAGAGGAGCAATCCACTTCCCCCTCGCCTCGTGGGAGAGGGGGCCAGGGGGTGAGGTCGTTCGGGGCTAGCTGAGCTTGCGCAATACCTCGAAGAGTTCCTCGTTGTCGGGGACCTCGCCTGTGGGGCGATGGACATGAATCCAGGCGATCTTGCCGCTCTTATCCACGACGACCAAGGCGCGCTCCGGCATGCCTGCCGCGTGGCGCACGCCGTAGAGGTCTACCACTTTGCCCTGCGGATAGAAGTCGGAGAGCAGCGGGAAGGTGAGGCCATACTGCTTGGCCCAGGCGGCGAGCGCGTGCTTGGAGTCCTCGCTGACGCCGATCACCTCAGTGTCGTAGGAGCGGAAACGGTCGAGTTCCGCCTCGTAGGAGGGCATCTGCGCCGAGCAGGTTCCACTGAAGGCATAGGGGAAGAACGCCAGCACGACATTCTGCTTGCCACGAAACGCGCTGAGTGTCACTGAGCCGTTGGTGGTCGCGGAGTCCAGGGTAAAATCAGGGGCTTCATCGCCAACCTTGAGCGTTTTCGTGTCGGGTGCGCTTTCAACTGCCATGGAATCCTATCTCTCCTTCTCGCAAGGACGAACAACGCTGCGCGTGATTCGACATGCCCATAGCTCTGCATGGTGGACGCCGCAGTGGACGCCATGCAAGGGGATGGCGCGCATGTCGCTTGGATTGTAGCGTGAGGCTTCTTATAGCGTCAAACCAGCGCCATCCCAGATCGTGCGGCGGTAATTTGTCTCGGTTGGTTGCGCAGGTCTGCGTCAGCTACAGGTAGCTTGCGGCAGCGTGAACCAGATCGTAGCGCCGTCGCCGGGCGTGGAGACCGCGCCCATTGCGCCGCCATGCCGCTCGACAATGCGACGCGCGATGTAGAGGCCCAGCCCCAGGCCTGCTCCCTCCGCCGCATGTGGCTGCGGGACGGACGCGCCGCGATAGAACGCCTCGAAGAGATAGGGCAGGTCGTGTGCAGCGATCCCTGGCCCCTGATCGCGCGCTTCCACGCGGATGCGTCGGCCTGCGCGTCGCGCCGCCAGCGTAATGCTCCCCTGCGCGGGCGTATATTTCACGGCATTGGCAAGCAGATAGGCGATGACCTGGCGGATGCGGCTCTCATCAGCCTGCGCCAGCAGCGGCGCGCCAGCGATCTCCGTCGTGATGGCGCGCTGTGCGGCTGCTCCTGCCTCGTTCGCGGCGCGTTGGATGAGCGGCGCCAGGTCAACGCAGGTGAGCGTCGGCCCCAGGCGGCCACTGTCAACGCGCACGGCGTCGCTCAGCTCGCTGGCGATCTGGTCGAGCTGGTCCACCGCCTGGGTCAGCAACGCGGCCGACTCCGGGCGCGGCGCCCGACCGCGCTCGATGGCCCGCGCCACCATCTGCGCATTGAGTTTGAGGCTCGCCAGTGGATTCTTGATCTCGTGCGAGATGGTCGAGAGCATATACCCCATCTGGCTGAGGTCGCCAACCTGGCCAGCGCGTCGCGCCTCGCCGTCAGGCAGACCTGGCGGCGTCTGCGCCTCATGCGCGCCGTGGCTCTCGGCAGTATCACCCGTCATCATGAACTGGCTCCCTCCCCTATGCATTCACCGGGCGTTCAATCTCATCGAGCATGCTGTCCATTGTCCTCCACGGGGTATGTTCGCCGTCTCCGATTCACCAGTGGAGGTGGCGCCCCGCACGATAGGGACCACTTCAGCATACGCCATACACGCCAGCCGGTGTCGCTATGCGCTGCCTGCCCACGAGATATGCCAGTTGACGTGTGGTCTACGAAGGCGCCAGCGCGCGCCTGTCCGGTGATGGCTACGCTTGTTGACCCCACCCGCCAGACGCGGTATACTGAGTAAGTTGGGCGTCGCCTGTGACGTTGTGCGTGATGGGCGCGGCGCCCCCAGCGATTCGATGTGCAGTCATTGTCATCCAGTTCCCCAACGCGGGCAGCGAGAGTAGCTCTATGGGACGATAATCAGGGCTTATCCTGAGCGGTCGAGCGCATATCCGGCGCTCTCGCTCGCGATTCGGCATCCTTGCCCCAGATAGATCACACTGCGCTGCGTTGGGCTGGCAGTCTCCAGGTTGGAGGCCGCCAGCCTGTTTTATTTCACTTGTGCGCCAGCGCACGCTAGACGTCACTGCGGTTCAGTGTGGTTCAGCGTGGCTGAGCGCGGCCCTGTTCTCGCCCAAAGCGCACAAAGCGCCCATGCGCGCAGTCCCTCATCGCGTGTGACCCTTGCCACAGCTCCGAGGAGATGCGCCCCATGGGCGCTGAGGATGGCGCCTGGCGCTGGTTGCGCCGATCAAAGGAGGCTTAAATGCCAGATACAACACCTCGCCCACCGACGAATTCCAACGCCTCGCCAGCGCGCCCACAGAACGGCGCGGCTCCCCAGCGTCCTGGCGCCCCGCAGCGCCCCGCAGCGCCACAGCGTCCCGCTACAGCAGGGGGCGGCATGACCGCGCGCCCCGCTGGCGGGCCGAATGGCAACGCCGGACGCCCAGCGCCGCGTCCTGGCGCCCCACGGCCTGGCGCGCCCCGACCCGGCGGCCCGGCTGGTGGTCGTCCCGGTGGCGGCCCTGGCCGTCCCGGCGGTGGGCAGCGCGGCGGCCAGCATGGCGGGCAGCGTGGCCGTGGCAGGGGTGGCCCAGCGCCAACGACGCCGCGCCCCGACCGCAAAGAAGTGCGCCCAACCGGGCCAGTGACGATTCCGGCGCAGATCGTCGTCAAGGACCTGGCCGAGTTGCTGAGCGTCTCGGTCAATGAGATCATCCGTAATCTAATCGCCGCCGGTGTCTACGCCAGCATCAACGAGGTCATTAGCTACGACATCTCCTCGAAGGTGGCCGAGGCGATTGGCTATACGCCTGAGCAGGCCGTGACGACCGCGCCTGCGGTGGTCGCCTCGCGCGCCCAGGCGGCTGCGGCTGCGGCGGCTGCCGCGCGCATCGCCACCAATGACACCGGACGCATCACCCGCCCGCCCGTCGTGACGGTGATGGGCCATGTGGACCACGGCAAGACCTCGCTGCTCGACGCGATTCGCAATACGCGCGTGGCGGCAGGCGAGGCTGGCGGCATCACGCAGCACATCGGCGCCTATCAGGTCGAAGTCAACGGGCGCAAGATCACCTTCCTCGATACGCCGGGCCACGAGGCGTTCACTGCCATGCGCGCACGCGGCGCCCAGGTGACTGACATCGCCATCATCGTCGTCGCAGCGGATGACGGCGTGATGCCGCAGACCATCGAGGCGATTGACCACGCGCGCGCTGCGCAGGTGCCGATCATCATCGCGCTCAACAAGATTGATAAGGCGGGCGCGAATCCCGATCATGTCAAGCAGCAGCTTGCCGATCACGAGGTCGTCATCGAAGAGTACGGTGGCGAGGTGATCTGTGTGCCGGTCTCGGCCAAGAAGAACCTTGGCATCACGGACCTGCTGGAGATGATCCTGCTGGTCGCCGACATCCTGGACCTGAAGGCGAACCCCAAGGGGCCAGCTCAGGGCGCCATCATCGAGGCGCGCATGGCCGCCGCTAGCGGTGTGACCGCCTCCGCGCTGGTGCAAGAGGGGACGCTCAAAGTCGGCGACATCATCGTGGCTGGCACACTCTACGGCAAGGTCCGCGCGATGTTCGACGACGCGGGCAAGCGCATCCCGAAGGCGCCGCCGGCGCTGCCCGTCAGCATCCTGGGCCTCTCGGAGGTGCCAGACGCTGGCGACCGCTTCGAGGTCGTCGCCGATGAGAAGATCGCGCGCACGCTGACGCAGGAGCGCCGCGACCAGGCGCAACTGGCAGCGCAGCAGAGCATCACACTTGACACACTCTATGCGCAGATGCGCGAGGGCAAGGTCAAGGAGCTGAATCTGCTGGTCAAGTCGGATGTGCAGGGGTCGGCGGAGGCGCTCAAGCATTCACTCTCGCAGATCGGCGATGAAACCCTCAAAGTGCGCCTGATTCACGACGCGGTGGGCAATGTCAGCGAGTCGGACGTGAACCTGGCGTCGGCGTCGAAGGCGATCATCATTGCGTTCAACGTCAAGGTGGATGTCGCTGCCCAGCGCCTCGCCCAGATCGAGGGCGTAGACATCCGCAGCTATGCGGTCATCTATAAGCTGGTCGAAGACATCGAGGCGGCGCTGCAAGGCCTGCTGGAGCCGGTCTACAAGGAGCAGGTGGACGGCCACGCCGAGGTCGCGCAGATCTTCAAGGCGGGGCGTACACTGATCATCGGCGGCTGCCGCGTGACGGATGGCAAGCTCGTCCGCTCGGCGCAGACCCGCGTGCTGCGCAAGGGCGAGGTGGTCTACACCGGCCTCATCCAGTCGCTGCGGCGTGGCAAAGATGACGTGCGCGAGGTCGCGACTGGCTTCGAGTGCGGCGTCACGCTAGAGGATTTCAACGCGCTGGAGGTCGGCGACATCATCGAGACCTACAGCCGGGTGCGCGTCTAGCGCCTGGGGATGACCTCACCCCCTGACCCCCTCTCCTGCAAGGAGAGGGGGAACCTTGTTTGCTCCTCTCTCCCCGTGGGAGAGGGGCCGGGAGTGCGGTGGACCGCCAGCCATCGTTTGCTCTCCAGAAGGAGTGGCGCATGGACTACCAGCACGAGCAGGCTGTCGAGATGCTGCGCCGCACGCCAGCGACGCTGACGGCGCTGTTGCGCGGGCTACCCGATGTCTGGACGACGAGCACGGAGGGGCCAGATACCTGGAGCGCCTATGATATCGTCGGGCATCTGCTGCATGGCGAAGAGACCGACTGGATCGTGCGCGCCCGCGTCATCCTCGAACATGGCGAGAAACAGCCGTTTGACACGTTCAATCGGGCGGCGATGTTCGAGCAGTCGCAGGGCCGCTCGCTCGATCAACTGCTCGCGGCGTTCGCGCAGGCCCGCGCGAAGAATCTGGCAACGCTGCGTGAGTTGCGCATCACCCCGGAGAAGCTCGCGCTGACGGGGATACACCCAGCGCTGGGGACCGTCACGCTGAGCCAACTGCTGGCGACCTGGGTAGTGCATGACCTCAATCATATCGGCCAGATCGTCGAGGTGATGTCGCGGCAATATGCTGAAGCAGTCGGGCCGTGGAACGCCTACCTCGCCATCCTCACACGCCCAATCCTGACGGAATAGCTGTTCAGGTCGCGGTCGGGGTCACGGCTGGGCGGGAGGGCCACACTCCTGGCTGGCTTGCGGCCTCGCCATATGTGGGCATATGCTACGAGTGACGGGCGCCATCGCGCTCAGACGTTCCGCGCTGGTGGACAGCGCCGCGCCGGGCGCCCTGACCGCTCGCCGGAGGTGATTTTATGCCAAATACTCGCCGTCCAGATCAGCTGGGTCGGGTGATCGCGCAGGAGTTGAGTGAGCTGATGCGCCTGCGTGTCAAAGACCCACGCATCGGGTTCGCCAGCATCACCGGGGTCAATGTGTCGCGCGACCTGAGCCTGGCGAAGGTCTACATCAGCGTGATGGGGACGCCAGAGGAGCAGCGCGAGACGATGCGCGGCCTGCGCCATGCCGCAGGCTTCCTGCGGCACGAGCTGGCGCAGCGGCTGAGTGTGCGCCATGTGCCAGAGATCACCTTCCTGTTAGATGAATCTATCGCGCGCGGCGCTCGTATGCTCGATCTGCTGAACGAGATCAGCCGCGAGCAGCAGCCCAACCCCGTCGGCGCAGCGGGTGCGCTCGACCTGCGCGACCCAGACGAGGGCTGAGCGCCGCTCGCGCGGTTGCGCTATGTTACAGAAGATTCGACGCTCGCGGGACGGTGGGTACGCCCACCGTCTTCGCCGTTTCTGTGGGGGAGTGGGAGTTTGACCACCAATGAGAGCGCGGCCACGACGAGCGTGGCGCAGCGGCGCGAGCGCATGGGAGCGCTGCTGGCGTCCGAGATTGACGACGCGCTGGCCGAGCGCGCCTGGCGGCTGATCGCGCAGGCCCAGCGAATTGTCCTGCTGGCGCACGAGAAGCCCGACCCCGATGCGCTCGGCTCGGCGCTGGGGCTGGCTTGGGCGCTGCGACCACTGGGCAAGCAGTGCGTCGTCGCCTGCGCCGACCCCGTGCCAGCGAACTACAGCTTTCTGCCAGGGCGCGAGCGCGTGGTCACCGAGCTGCCAGATACCACGTTCGATCTCGTCATCGCGCTGGACGCAGGCGAACTCGCGCGCTATGGCGCGCTCTACACGCGCCATCAAGCGTTCTTCGACAGCGCCGCCCTGCTCAACCTCGATCATCACGTCACCTCGCAGGGCATCGGCGCCTGCGCGATTATTGATGTCGCCTCCGCCGCCACCGCCGAGCTACTGACGATCTTCCTGCTCAATCGCGGCGTCGCCATCGGCCAGGAGGCGGCGATCTGCCTGCTGGCGGGCATCATCACCGATACACGCGCCTTCGAGTTCGATGCGACCACCGACCGCACGCTGCTGGCGGGCGCGTATCTCGTCGCTAGCGGCGCGACGCCTGAAGACATCATCAAGCCGATGTATCGCCTGAAGCCGCTCGCCAAGGGACGGCTCTGGGGGCGGGCGCTCCAGTCGCTCGCCAGCGCGGCGGAGGGGCGCATTGTCTGGGCGGCCATCCGCCAGAGCGACCTCGCGGCGGTGGACGCCACCCCCGACATGGACGACGGCCTGCCCAGCTTCCTGATGGACACAGAAGGGGTGGCGCTGGCAGCGCTCTTCCGCGAGGCGCCCGACGGCGCGACCCGCGTGAGCCTGCGCGCCGCCGCGCCCTACGACGCCGCCGCGATCTGCGCGCAGTTCGGCGGTGGCGGCCACATCCGCGCCTCCGGCTGCACGCTGCGCATGGACATCGAGCAGGCGCAGCGC
>JAICSR010000544.1 GCA_025936795.1 Ktedonobacterales bacterium
CGCCAGCGCCCAGAGGCGTTTGCGGCGTGGCTGCCAGAGCGCCAGCCCCCAGAAGATCAGCATCGTCATAGCGAACATGCAGGTGAGCGCCTGTTTCTCATGCTCTAGATTCTGCCGCAACGCTTCATACTGCCGCAGCGCCCACTGACTTTCGGGGTCGCCGCGTCCGCTGGCCGCCCGCGCACGCCGCATCACATCAGGCAAGTTATGCCCCCCTGGCAGCTCTATCGCCCGGCAGAGCGCACGCCAGGCAGCTCTACGCCAGCCACCGTCGCCCCGGGAATCGAGCCACAGCCCCATCGTCGCTCCCTCCGCCTGTACTCATCGTTCTCTTTCGAGATCGTTTGCTCTCGTTTGCTCTGGTTCGGAATCGTTCGGCGCCCCAACCTGGAGCGACCTCCTGGAGATGGCTAGAGCCGCTCGGCGGCCTGTGGCGCAACGACGCCTTCGATTGCGCCTTGGGTGGGCGCCGTGTGGACGCCAACACCTTCGCCGACGCTCTTGCTCACGCTTTCGCTCGCGCTTGCGCTGGCGTCAGCGACGGGGCGACTGGCGCGCCGCCAGCGCAGGAAGGGCCGCTCTACGAACTGATAGGAGAGGTAGGCGAACGGTATGGCCACACCCAGGCCAATCGCGAGCGTCGCCACACTGCGCGCGAACTCGCCAGTGACGGGGATATGCGGGAAGATCAGATTGATGATCGTCTCGTGCCACAGATAGAGGCTGTAGGAGATCAGGCCGACGAAGCGCAGCGGCCCCCACTCGAAGGGCGCCCGCAACTGCCGTGGCGCCAGCAGCGCGCCCAGCGTCAGCGCGCCATAGCCTACGCCCAGCACCAGTGGCCCGGCGATCATCTCGATGTCGTTGGGCTGCAGGGCAAGATAGAACGCCGCCAAAATCGCGTTGCGCCGCTCGAAGACCTGCGGGCCGAACGCCAGATAGGTCAGCAGCGCCAGCCCCAGCAACGCCAACCCAGCTAGCTGAGCGCGTCGTGAGCCGAGCATCCCCATACGCTGCTTCATCAGCGTATAGATGACGCTACAGAGCATGCCGACGCCGAACACTTCGAGATACTTGCCCTGCGAGCCGATCACCATGCGCTGCGCCAGATCAATCCACGGGGCGGCGGGCGCGGGCAGCAGGCTGCGATGGGTCGCCAGCAGCGCATCCACCTCGCGCAGCGCCAGCGCCAGCGCGATGACGCCGAGGACGCCCGCGATCAGCCGTCGGGGCGCGCCGCCGCTGACTCGCGCAATCGCCCAGGCGATCAGCGGCAAGATCAGATAGAACTGCCACTCAACCGCCAGTGTCCAGAAGGGGCCGGAGATGGTGCGGTTGAAGGCGGGCGCGATGTCGTGCAGCAGGACGAGGTGCGCCAGCACATTCTCAGCGCCCACCGGTGTCGCATAGACGCTGAGTTGCGTTAGCGTCACCACACCCAGGCAGACGTAGTAGGCGGGGAGGATGCGCAGCGCCCGCCTGCGATAGAACTCGCGCGCATTGGGCGCCGCGCGCCCACCCAGGATGGCGCGGGCGTAGGGCAGAAAGAGCAGGAAACCTGAGAGCGTGAAGAACAGGTCCACGCCCGACTCCGTATAGAAGTAGGTCCAGGTCAGGTCATGGCCGCCGATGATGATCTGCGCGCCAGCCGTCGCCAGCGCGTGGTAAACGAGTACGCTGAGCGCGGCCAGCGCCCGCAGACCATCGAGCGCGGCGATCTCCTGTGGCCCGCTGCCCAGTGGCCGCAACCAACTCCGCCACGCCGCCGGGATGCGCCAGTTGCGGCGCACAGCCCGCGCGGGCATACGCCCGCCCTGCCTTAGTTCAGGCTCACGGCCCGGCGCCATCTGCGCTCCTTGCGTCATCGCAGACCTCGCAACAGCACAGCATTCCTCCTCATAGGCGCGAACTGCCTCGCGTGTAACATGGCTCTAGGCGTCGCGGCAAGCCTGAGCGAAAGCCGCGAACAGGCGTCGACTCAACGCATCGGTCTCTACCAGCTCTTCGGGATGGTACTGCACGGCGATGGCGAAACGCTGCGCCGGTAGCTCTAGCGCCTCGGCGACGCCATCGGGCGCCCATGCCACGATCCGCACGCCCTCGCCCGGCCTGCTGACCGACTGATGGTGCAGGCTATTAACCTGCGTCTCCTCCGCGCCGAGCACATCGTA
>JAICSR010000595.1 GCA_025936795.1 Ktedonobacterales bacterium
CGCCACGCCCATGCACCGTATCGCGCTGGTGGGGAACGACGCTCACACCCGGCAGGCGCTGGAGTCCATGGGGCTGAGCGTGCGCGCTGCAAAGTCTGGCTCCGCGAGCTGGCGCTTCGAGTCGGCGAGCGCCGATATGGGCGCGCTGCTCACGCTCGCTCAGCGCATCAGCGCGGTGATAGCAGTCGAAACGATCTTCACCGCGCGTCTGGGCAAGAGCGATGAGCCAGGCGCGACGAACTCGCTACCCTTCACGCCAGCGGCGGCGGTGCGCCCCGGCATGGTGATGTTCGACGCGCAGGGAGGCTATGATGTCGTGACGCAGGTTGAGCGTGTCACGCTCGCCGCGCCCGTCTACGACCTCGACATCGAGGCGACGCATAACTTCATCGCCAACGGCATCGTCACGCACAATTCAATCTACGGCTGGCGCGGCGCCATCCCGCAGGTGGTGCGCGACTTCCAGAGCGACTTCCCGCGCGCCCGGACGATCAAGCTGGAGCAGAACTATCGCTCGACGCAGGTGATCCTCGACGCGGCGCATGGCGTGGTGCGGCGCAATGTGGGCCGCGCCGACAAGCAACTGTGGACCGAGCGCGCGGGCGGCGAGAAGATCACCCTGCACGAGGCCTACAACGAGGAGGAGGAGGCCAGCTACGTCGTGCATGAGGTGCGGCGGCTGGTCTCGCGCGACGACGCGGCGCTACGCGATGTCGCCATCATGTACCGCACCAATGCGCAGTCACGCGCGCTTGAAGAGCAGTTTATGCGCGCGGGTATTCCGTATGTGGTGGTCGGGAGCCGCAAGTTCTACGACCGCAAAGAGATTCGCGACGTACTGGCCTATCTGCGCCTGCTCTACAATCCGCTCGATCAGGCCGCGCTTGAACGCATCATCAATGTCCCGAATCGCAAGATCGGTCCCAAGACGCTGGCCGAGTTCCTGAACTGGTCACGCGCCGAGCAGGTCACGCCCTTCGAGGCGTTGGCGCGCATCGAGCGGCATCCCACGCTGGCGACGGCGGGCAGGAAGGCGCTGGCCAGCTTCGCCGCGCTGATGGACAACCTGCGGACGCTCGCCAAAGAGCAGCCGCTGCCCATCCTGATTGACTTCCTGCTGGCGCAGAGTGGCTACGCCGCTGAGCTACGCGACGGCACGGAGGAGGGCGAAGAGCGCTGGCGCAACGTGCTGGAACTCCGCCGCGTGGCCGAGGACTTCGCGCTGATCGAGCCGGAGACGGCGCTGGCGCTCTTCCTGGAGCAGGTCGCGCTCGTGGGCGGCTCCGACACGACCCAGACCGGTGAGAATGGCGGCCTGGAGCAGGAGAAAGACAAAGACGCGGTGACGCTCATCACGCTGCACGCCGCGAAGGGGCTGGAGTTTCCGACGGTTTTCCTGGTTGGCATGGAGGAGGGCATCTTGCCGCACTCACGCTCACTGGAGCGGCAGGAGGACCTGGAGGAGGAGCGACGGCTGGCCTACGTCGGCATCACCCGTGCGATGCGCCGCCTCTACCTCGTGCGCGCGTATCGGCGCATGTTCTACGGCGGCTCCAACTTTCAGGAGGCGTCGCGCTTCCTGGAGGAGATTCCCGCCGACCTGCTGCGCGTGACACACGAGCGCGCCCCACGCGGCGGCGTCTCCGCCACGACCGGCGAGACACGCCCACGCCAGCAGCCATCCACCGGCTGGGGGCAGGCTGGCCGCGCGAATGGCGCCCGTCCAGGCG
>JAICSR010000438.1 GCA_025936795.1 Ktedonobacterales bacterium
AACGCCTGCGCCGGAGCGCCGACGCACGACAGACGCGACGCGATGTCACGCGATCACAGTTCTATCGCCAGGGCGGTCAGAGTGACGGAAGGAGCCAGGCACGCACGGCTTCCACGTCACTCTGGCAAGCGAAAGGTGATGCGCTCGCAATGGATGTTATCAAGATTTCCCCGCGCGGCTACTGCTATGGCGTAGTGGACGCGATGAACATAGCGCGTAACGCGGCGCATGACGCCTCTCTACCACGTCCCATCTACATCATTGGACTGATCGTTCATAATCGGTTCGCCGTGGACGAGTTAACATCACTCGGCGTGACCACGCTCGACGGCCCAGACCGCGCATCCATCCTCGAACAGGTGACAGAAGGCACCGTCATCTTTACCGCGCATGGCGTCTCGCCGCAGGTGAAAGAGCGCGCCCGCGCGCGTGGGCTTCATGTGATTGACGCGACCTGCCCCGATGTCACCAAGACACACAACCTCGTGCGCGACTTCGTGGCGCGCGGCTACGACGTAATCTATATCGGCAAGAAGGGGCATCCTGAGCCAGAAGGGGTCATCGGCGAGGCGCCCGAGCATGTGGCGCTGGTCGAGACTGAGGCCGACATCGAGAGCATCCCAGAGCGCATTCGCACGGCGAGCCACCTGCTCGTCACCACGCAGACGACGCTGAGCCAATGGGACACCGCCAGGCTGACTGAGGAGCTGGTGCGGCGTTTCCCGCAGGCCGAGGTCTATAACGAGATCTGCATGGCTACCCAACTGCGGCAGGAGGCAGTCGCAGCGCAGTCACGCGGAGCGGACCTCACCATCGTCGTCGGCGACCCTCGCAGCAATAACACGAACCGGCTCGCGCAGGTAGCGGAGGAACTGGCGAGCAGCCCATCCATTCGCATCGAATCCGTTGATGACCTCACGCCAGAGATGATCGCAGGTAAGCGTCGCATCGCCATCACGGCGGGCGCGTCTACTCCTAGCCAGATCACTCGCGCCGTGATTCGCTATGTGGAGAGCCTTGGCGGACAGGCCCGGCTGACTCCAACACCAGAGCGCTAGCGTCATCTCTGCGCCTATTTCGCGTCGCTCGCCGACCCGCAGGCGTCAGAGGCTTCGGAACGGAAGGGACAGACCACCCACAGCAGCGCCCCAACTCCTGCGAGATGTACACTTGAAAACCAATCGAGCGTCTCGCGCAGAATAATCCTGGGAAGACATGCCGCGCGCGCCAGTCACACTGATGTGAATCGCTGGCCCGTCGCGCAGTTCGGAGGATGCCGACGATGAAGAGCCTGTACGCGATCCTTGGGGAGCTTCCGATTGCAGCGTTGCAGGAGCTTGCTCCCTGGTGGGGCGCGGAACCACCCGACCGTGACGATCTCGACGCGCGCCAGCGCCTCGAACGTGCGATGCGCGACGCCGTGGCATCCCGATTTGTCTGGGAACGCCTCAACGACGACGAACGCCGCGTACTCTTTTGCATCGTCGGGCCTTCCGCACGCAACTGGCAATTTGTGGAGCAGATCCCTGAGCGCAGCCACCTCGAACCCGCCGTCGCGCTAGCCGCTGTCGCGCGCCTGGCAGACTGGCGTCTGATCCACACGGAGTTGGCGCGCGTGCAGGGCGGCGAACTGGTTGGCCAGCGCGCGACATTCTACGGTTATGCGACCCCACGCAATCCGCAGGCGCCGGTCGAAGAGAAGATGATCGCCTATGTGCCAACCGAGCTGGCGACTGGTCTCTATACCACAGGCCGCGAGTTGTTCATCGTCGGCGCCGATCGCTCCGAAAAGACGCTCGATGACCTGCTGATGCCGTATCGGCAGGGTGACCTCGATCAAATTGGCCGCCGCTTCGGCCTCACCATGCAATCATACTATTCGCGCAACGAAGTGCGCGCGGCGATGGCCGACAATCTTACCCAGGCTGAGGCGGTGCGCTATGCGCTCGCCCGCGTGCAGCCGCTGCTGCGCGAGGTCTACGAATGGCTGCGCGCCCACGACGGCAAAGCGGCAATGGCCGCCATACGCCAGCGCTTCCAGCTCAATGATCTCGCGCTCTCCGACCTGCTGCATGCGCTGGAAGAGTACGCGCTGGCCTTCGACACCTTTAGTGAGGGCCAACGCTCGCTCTTCATCCCCTATGAGACACTGAATAACCTGCGACGCGCCGACGCGCGCCCGCAGATGACGGTTGGCCTGGCCGAGGTCGCTGCCCCACAGGCGATCAGGCCCGCTGACCCGACGTTTCTCTGGGACCTCGCCGCGCTCAGCGCCGCCGCCGCCCAGCAGGAGATCGAGTTGACCAGGGCTGGCTCGCTACCCAAACGCGCCGCGCAGCGTCTGCTACCCTCGCTGGCAAGCGACCGCACGCATGGGCGCGAGGACGACGCGCTGGCTTATGTCGAGATGCTCAAACAAGAGGCCAACGACCTCGGCGTCGTCGCTGCGCCCCCCTCAACCTCACGCCGCCGCGAGACGCTGGCGCTGGGCGAGAAGGTGATGTCGTGGAGTCGCCACGACCTCGTGATGCAGGCGCGGCGCATCTTCAAACGCTGGCCATCAGATCGCTGGTGGATTGACCTGCCCGGCGCCAACTACCGTGAGTGGCACACCTTCTATCTGGAGCTACCGCTGGCACGCGAGGCCGTCACAGCGCAACTGCGCCAATGCAAGCCGGGTGTCTGGTACTCACTGAAATCGTTCTGCGCCACGATCCAGGGCAACGATCCTTATGTGCTACGCCCGTCGCAGCGTTGCGCGGGTGAGGCTGGCTTCAAGCTGGCGGAGGAGTTGCGCGCCCACTGGGACGAGACCGATGGCGAGATCATCATCGGCATGTTCCGCTCCACGCTCTATGAGCTTGGCTTCGTCGCGCTTGGCTACGACCGCGATGCGCCGCCCGTCGCGCATGAGGATGTCAACCCGGAGTTCTTCATGCTGACCGAGCTTGGCTACGAGGCGTTACACGGGGAACTAAGCGCATCGCAGCAGCCGTCGCCGCGTTCAGTCATCATCCAGCCCAACTTTCAGGCGCTGCTGATGGAGCCGCACATGCCCGCGCTCTTCTGGCTCGTGCGCTTTGCCAGCATGGAGCAGATTGGCCGTGTCAGCCGCTTCACGCTCACCCGCGAGGCGCTTCACAAAGGCCTGAGTCGCCAGGGTTCAGACGCCACGATCGAGGATGTGATCGCCTTCCTGGAGAGCCACAATCACAAGCCGCTCCCGCAGAACGTCATCTACACCCTGCGCGACTGG
>JAICSR010000044.1 GCA_025936795.1 Ktedonobacterales bacterium
CGGCATGGCGCGCAGTTTGGCTCTCAGGCAAGCTGTGATAGAATAGGGCGACTGTATCACCACATGGCTGGTTGTGGGCACGCTGTTGGCGTGTCGCCCGCAGGTCTGCGGGGATCAACCGCGTGCGATTGCGTCTCATATGCGCAGATGATTGCGCAACCATCTCTCCCACTGATCGCTGTGCAGATCAGTCGTCGAGAACAGGAGTCATTATGGACCATCCTTACGATCCCCATGCCCCAGTTTCTCCAGAGGGAACAGATGGGGAGCAGACGCTCGAAGGCGCTACGCCGATTGAAGACGTGGCGACCCTCCCTGGAGGCGCAGGTGAGAGCGTGAGCGTAGCGCAGGTTGAGGCAGCCCAACCTGACCCATTCACCAGTGAAGTGTTTACTCCACCAGCGCCGTCGTTCGAGCCAGTCGCGCCAATTCCCGCGCCAGTTGAGGCCGCCGCTGAGGCCGCGCCCGTCGCCGAGACGCCCGCTGAGGCTGCGCCCGCCGCTGAGATGCCCGCCGCCGAGGTCGCGCCCATCGCCGAGACCTCCACCGCCGAGGCGCCCGTTGCTGAGGCGCCCGTTGCTGAGGTCGTCCCAACGGTCGGCGATCTGACGCCGACGTATCAGGCTATCAGCTTCGCGCCAGAAGATGCCGCTCCCTCGACATTTGAGGCGACCATAGAGCCTGCGACGGTCCCAGTCGTAGAGCCAGCCGCCTTCGACGCGCCCGCAAGAGAGACGCCCATCGCCGATGCTGCAGCAGACGAGGCGCCTGAGACAGTCGAGACCTCCGCCGCCGAAATACCCGCTGCCGAGACTCCCGCTGCCGAGACTCCCGCTGCCGAGACTCCCGCTGCCGAGACTCCCGCTGCCGAGACTCCCATAGCAGATGCTCCTGTTGCGGATGCTCCTGTTGCGGACACGCTCGTTGCTGAGGCGCCTGAAGCCGTCGAAGCTCCCGCTGCCGCTGGAAATGCTGCGTCGGAGGTGTCGGCAGCAGATGATCCAGCCGCCGCCTTTGAGATTCCGGCGGCAGCGGTGAGCGCCGTCGAAGCTCCCGCCGCCGATGGATATGCCACCGAGCCAGCCGCGATGGACGAGCCAGTCGCCGCTGAGGCGCCTGCGGCTGCTGAGCCAGCTATCGTCGTCGAGGCTGCCGAAGCGCCTGCCGTTGAGGAAAATGTCGAGTCCGAGGCGCCCGCGATGGACGAGCCAGCCGCCATCGAGGCGCCGACCATCGAGGCGTCTGAGGTGTCCGAGGCAACTGAGGCGCCCGCGCCAGCCGATCAGGCGGCTGAGGCGACCGAGATGTCCGAGGCGCCCGCGCTGGATGAGCCGGTCGCCGCCGTCGAGGCGCCAGCCGCCGATGCCCTTACGACGGAGGAGGCGCCTGCGCTAGATGAGCCGGTCGCCGTCGAGGCGTCTGAGGTCGCCGAGACGCCACAGGTCGTTGAGTCTCCAGCCTTCGAGGTAGCTGAATCTGCGGAGTCAATGGTGGCTGAAGCGCCCGCCAGCGAGGCTTCGGCATGGAGTGACGCCAGCGCGGCGCTTGCCAGCGAGGTCATCGCTGACGCGCCCGCCGACGGGTTCACTACAGATGCGCCTGCGGCGAGTGTGCCAGCGCCCACGCCGGAACCTGCGCCAACACCCGAGCCATCCATCGAACCAACGCCGGAGCCGACGACTGTGCCAACGCCAGAGCCAGGGCCAGCGCCGACGCCAGCGCCCGCTCCACAGCCGATGACGCCTGAGCCAGCGCCCGTGCCTGCGCCAGAGATCGAGCCGACGCCCGCCCCTGAGCCGAGGCCTGAGCCAACTCCCATTCCAGGGCCAGCGCCGGAGCCTACCCCTGCGCCTGCCCCCACGCCGACGCCAACGCCCGTCCCGGAACCGATGCCCACACCGGGAATCGTTGACCCACTGCCGACGCCCGTGACGGAGCCAGCGCCCGCCCCAACGTCCATTCCACAGCCAGAGGCAGACGTGGCCGAGACAAGCATGGCTGAGGCCGAAGCGCCCACCGAAGCGCCCACCGAAGCGCCCACCGAGGTGGCGACGCTGGTTGCGCCTGCTCCGGCGCACGTTGAGTCAGCGGTGGAGGAGCCGGTTGTCGCGGCGGCGCAGCTCGCGCCCACCGCTCCGCCTGCCGCGCCAGCAAACGCGCCTGTCGCTCCCTATCCGCCAGCGCCGGGGTATGCTGCGGGCTATGCGCCGACGGCGCCGATGATCGCGGCGCATCCCACCTCAACCCTGCCAGTGGTGATCGAGGCGATTGCAGGCCTCTTCGGCTTCTTCGGCATCGGCTGGCTGATGAGCGGCTTCACCACGACGGGGCTGTTCCTGCTCATCGGCGGCATCATCTGGGATGTCGTCGGCTTGTTCCTGGGCATCGTCACGGTTGGCGTTGGGTTCGTGTGCGTGGGCATTGTCAACATCATCGTGTTGGTCACGTCCTCCATCATCCTCAGCCGCCGCCTGACGACCGGACGCTGATCGCGCCAGACGCGCTCCCTGTGAGACACAAAGACGCGCCAGAGAGGATTTGCCTCCCTGGCGCGTCTCGTTAGCCCGCGCGTTGGGTTGCGCGAGCAGTGGAAAGTTTATAGTGCGCTGTTGATGTTCATGAAGATGCTGGAGATGGCCGGGCCAAGCAGCACCAACGCGGCGATAACGACCACCGCCACCAGCGCGATGATCAGCGCATACTCCACGAGACCCTGGCCACGGTTGACACGTGTCACGAGCTTGCCCATTTCGTTCCTCCCAACTGCTGACACTCATCGCGCCAGATCTGTTCAAGACCGCTGGATGTCGGATGGCGCGCATACGTCACGTCTCACCCAGCGAGCGACGATTTGCCTCTAGGCCATATAACGCAGCATTCTTAGTTTCGGTATGCGCAAAACATCGGCACACGTACATGGCGCCCCATTTGTCCTGTGACCTTTGGGCGCGTCTACTCGCTGTGCAGAATGTGTGGCGGGCGCCGGGAGCATGTCGTCAGCCAATATAGCGGGTTGTGAGGTTGTGCGTTATACTTGCGTGTGCGCCGCTGAGATTCGGCGCTGAGAGCAGGGCGAACCTCACACCACGCGCGTGTGAAGCGTTTGATGCGATGCGATGCGCGTCGTCGTGACGGCCACGTCACATCGCATTCAGGTACTCACCAATCAAGACGCGCCCATATTCAGAACCAACGTCATTCCATCCCAATCATTTCAGGAGCATGCTATGCGCGTCGAAGGCACATACACGTTTCCGGGCCCGATTGAGCGTGTCTTTGCCGCGCTCACGAACCCTGACGCTCTGGCTCGCGCCATTCCCGGCTGCGAGCGCTTCATCCAGTTTGGTCCCGCCACCACAGATGAAGAAACCACCTACGAGACACGTCTGCGGCTGGGCCAGTGGCGCCAACCCTACACCATCGCGCTGACCATGAAGGCGGCGCGGCGTCCAGCCTACGCGAAGCTGGAGATGCGCGGGTACGGCCCTGCGGGCGTCATCACCGGCTCTGGCTCGCTCGACCTCGTCGAGCAGGATAGCCACACCGTCGTCGCCTACCGCTTCACCTTCAACGGCGCCGAGTTGCCGGAGGTCGGCGATACCCCTGCGCAATCGGCCAACTTCATCGCCCGCGCCACCTGCGCACATCTCGCCGATGAGATCTACGCCGAGACCGAAGACGACGTGGCCTGGACGCAACAGGCGGCGGGGCTGGCCGATGTCGCAGGCGAGATTGTCACGCCACGCGGGCGCATCGTCACACGCGCACGCGGGCTTGCGGCGCGGCGCGGCGCAACTCCACCGCTCGCCTGGAGCGAGCGCGCCCTCTGGATGAGCGCCGGGCTTGCGATGGGTTTGAGCGCCATCGCGCTAGCGCTGGCCATCGTGCGGCGCATGGGCGCGCATGAGAGCCAGATACGCTGACATCAGCGTGCGGCGCATTGGCGCCTTGCGTGGCGCCGACTCCCTGTGGCTTGATGTGGTTGGGCTGATCAGTTTCACCTCGCCGTTCGTGTGGTCGCTGGGCGCATCGCGCCAGCGAACCGCCCGCGCAACGCGAGGCGCAGGGAGTTGAACGCGGCACACTATGGCGGCAGAGACGACCAGCGTTATCGAGCGCATCAAGCAGAAACTCGATATCGTCGAAGAGATCGGCGCCGTTGTCCCACTCAAGAAGTCGGGCAAGGCGTGGCGCGGTCTCTGCCCGTTTCACGGCGAGCGCACTCCCTCGTTCTATGTCTACCCCGATGGTCACTGGCGCTGCTTTGGCTGCAACGAGCACGGCGACCTCATCACCTTCACCGAGAAGACGCAGGGGCTGGATTTCATTGACGCGCTCTCGCTACTGGCGGAGAAGGCTGGCGTCACGCTCGACCGTAGCCGCAACGACGAGGCCAGTGGCGCCGAGATGGCGGAGGGGTCGGCGCGCAAGCGTCTGCGCGCCCTCAACGAGGCAGCCGCGATCTGGTATCACGCGCAGTTGTTGCAGGCGCCCGCCGCGCAGTATTGCCGCACCTACCTCGACTCGCGCGGGGTCAACAATGAGTCCATCGCGACGTGGCGGCTGGGCTACGCGCCCGATGGCGACCTGCTCTCGACCTATCTGCTCAGTCAGGGCTACACGGCCAAAGAGTTGGTCGAGAATGGCTTCTCGTACGAGCGCAAACAAGGTCAGGGTTATAGCCAGGGCGAGGGCGGCAAACTATATGACTACTTCCGCAACCGCCTGATCTTCTCGATCCGCAACCAGGCCGGGCAGACCATTGCGTTCGGTGGCCGCGACCTGGTTGGCGCTCCCGCGAAGTACCTCAACTCGCCGCAGACGATCCTCTTTGACAAGAGCGCGACGCTCTTTGGCCTCGATCTCGCCCGCGAGGCGATCCGCCGCACGGAGCGCGTGGTGATCGTCGAGGGCTACATGGACGCCATCGTGGTCTATCAGCATGGCTTCCGCAATGTCGTCGCCATCATCGGCAGCGCGCTTACCGAGAAGCATGTGCGTGTCATCAAAAAGCTGACACGCCGCGTAACGCTCGCGCTCGATCCTGATGCGGCGGGCGAGTCGGCGATGGTACGCGGCATTGACGTAGCCCAGCGCGCCTTCGACCGCATCGCCATCCCCGTGCCAGCCGCCGCGCCAGGCGCGCCGACCAATCGCAAGGGCGAACCAAAGGGGCTGGTGCGCTTCGAGGAGCAGGTGGACGCCGAGATCACCGTCGCGCGCTTGCCCGCGCATGAGGACCCCGATGAATTCGTGCGGCGCGACCCTGAGGGCTGGCGCGCGGCGATTGAGCAGGCGCAACCACTGATTGACTTTCTGATCGAGGCCGAGACGACGGGCCTGGCGCTCGACACGCCGCAGGGCAAGGCCGAGGCGCGCCGCCGCCTGCTGCCCGTCATCGCGGAGGCGCGCGACCGCACGCTGGCCGATGAATACGTCGGTCGCCTGGCGCAGAAGCTGCGGCTGGACAAGATCGAGCTACGCCGCGATCTGGCGTTGACGCGCCAGCGCATCGACCGCGAGACACGCGCCGTGCGTCAGCGCCAGATGGAGCAGGTGGAGGAAGGCCCCGCTGGCGACATGGCCGGGTCAGGCGAATCAGATGGAGATGCGGCGAGCGTAGGCGACTCAGGCGGCGCCAGCGAGGATCCGCTAGGAGTTAAGTACCGCCAAGCGGCCCCAGAGCGTCCGAGGCGGGGGTATAGTTCGTCCAGCGCATCAGGGGGATGGAGCGATCACGCGCTGCTTGCCGAGCAGACACTCGAGGCCTACTGCCTTGGGTTGGCGCTCGAATACCCCTCGACCTGGGCTGAAGTGTCCGCCATTCTCGACGGGCGCGACTTTATGACACCGGAGTTGCGCGCACTCTACGATGCGCTTGCGGGCGCGTCTCTCGGCAGCCCATCCCTGGCTGCGGACGATTTCATCACCTCGCTGCATCCTCTGCTGCGCGCTGCGGCAGAGCAGGCGTGCGAGGTGATTACCCAGCGCGAGCGCGATGCGACCCATCTGGTCAAAGACGCGCGCGAAGCGGCCTACCGCCTGAAGAGTTTGCGTCTGAAGGGCGAGATGTCGGAACTCGACGCCTTGCAACGTGAGGCAGAGCAGGCCAGCGATGCTGACTCACTTCGCACATTGCTGGCGCGCAAGCAACAACTACTCGTGCAACGACGCGCGATTGACACCGCTAGCGCTGGCTCCGCTGGCAAGCCAGGGAAGCATGCTTTCAAACGCCACACGATGCAGTGACGCTGAGAGCCGTTCGCGCTCATGTCGGCGCATCCGCCGACGCATCTGATGTTGAAACAGCATATGGGATCACGGAACACGCGGGGGTCGCTGGCGCAGGCGCGCCCAGGCTCGACATTCGCAGGAGGATTGCGGCGAAATGGTCAGACGGAAACGAGACGTGCGCGCGCCGCATGTTTCAGGTCCGATGGAGCCTCAGCGCGCGATATGGTCAGAAACGGGCGAGCTCGGTTCCACCCAGACATCCCACGCGCACGACGCGGAGGCGAATGACCGTAGCGGCTCGATAGAGTGGCCATCTGAGTGGGCGTCCTGGGCGTCTGGCGCGGGATCGGGCAGTCAGGAATCTGCCGAAGCGGGCGGTGAGAGTTCTTTATTTGGCTTCAGCGCGTTACATACAATAGGCGCCGTGGAGACATCACAGGCGTCGGGTGATAGAGGTAAGCGAGTTGGTGATCTAGCGTTCGGCTTCACATCGCCTGTGCGGTCAGGCAGCGCCTCGGCGCGGCGCTCGTTCGACGAATCGTTCGATGCGCCATTCGAGGCTGACGGGGCTGAGGTGGATGAAGGTGACGAGGAACTGACCGAGCCGGACGACGAGACTCTCGACGACGTGTATCTACAGCAGGAAGGGCCTATGGCCGTTGACCCGTTGGACCCGACCAAAGATGCCTGGAGTATTCCAGGGCCGGAAGACGAACTCGGAACCACTGGCACTCACAAGTGGGACGATCTGCGCGAAAGCATCACCGCGTTGACCGCCGAATTAGATAGCAGCCTGGACGACCCCGTTCGCATGTACCTGCGCGAGATTGGCCGCGTGCCGTTGCTCTCTGCCGAGCAAGAAATCGCGCTGGCCAAGCGGATGGAGCGCGGCAAGGCGGAGCGCGAGAAGCCACGCAATCAGCAGAGTCTGCGCACGCTCTATGACGCGGAAGAAGCCCAGCGTCAGCTTACCGAAGCGAATCTGCGCCTGGTCGTGAGTGTCGCCAAGAAGTATATCGGGCGGGGCATGAACCTGCTCGATCTGATTCAAGAAGGCAACATCGGGCTGATTCGCGCGGTTGAGAAGTTCGATTACAACCGGGGCTTCAAGTTCTCTACGTATGCGACCTGGTGGATTCGCCAGGCGATCACGCGCGCCATCGCCGACCAGGCGCGCACCATTCGCATCCCCGTGCACATGGTCGAGACGATCAATCGGTTGATTCGCACGAGCCGCCGTCTGCTGCAAGAGATGGGACACGAGCCAAGCGCCGAAGAGATCGCCGCCGAGATGCAAATCACGCCGGAAAAGGTGCGTGAGATCATCAAAGTGAGCCAGGAGCCAGTCAGCCTGGAGACCCCCATCGGCGAGGAAGATGACAGTCACCTCGGCGACTTCCTGGAGGACCACGCCGCGCTTGCCCCCGCCGATGCCGCCAGCCACCAGCTGCTCAAGGAGCAGGTGAAAGACGCGCTCTGCAGCCTCACCCAGCGCGAGCAGGAGGTGTTGCGCCTGCGCTTCGGCCTGGACGATGGCCGCAGCCGCACCCTCGAAGAGGTGGGCAAAGAGTTCCGCGTGACCCGCGAGCGCATCCGCCAGATCGAGGCGAAGGCGCTGCGCAAACTGCGGCATCCGAGCCGCAGCCGCCGCCTGAAGGATTATCTCGACTAGCGCACGGTTGCTTCTCTTCCGTCTTCATCCTTGTGTTCTCAGCGATACAAACAGCGGCCCGCCGACCACTATCCGTTGGCGGGCCGCTCCGTGTCCGCGCCTGTGCCGTTGGCGTGGCCCCAGACCTCACCCCCAGCCCCTCTCCCACAGGGCGAGGGGAGCAGGCTCCGTTTCTCCGCCTCCTCGCACGAGAAGCAGTCAGACGCCGGGCGCCGCGCTCATCATGAGTGGCGTCGCCATTCACCACGAGTCCGCCGCCTAGAGCGGTCGTCTGCTGCGTGGAGCGGAGTTCTTCTTGACGCCCTATGCCCTGGCGCGGTAGTGGAGGTAGACCATGCCACCGCTGAAACGGCGTTCGTCCACCAGTTCGAGTGGCAGGCGGACATGAGCGGGGAGGGCCTGTGCGCCGCCACCCACCACGACGGGCGCAAGGATCAAGTGATACTCATCCACCAGGCCAGCCTTGATCGCCTGGGCGGCGAGATCGGAACCACCCACGGTGAGGTCACGCTCCGCTATCGCTTTCATTCGACGGACCGCTTCAGGGTCGAAGTCTCGCTCGATGCGCGTCCTGGCGCTGGAGACGGTCTCCAGTGTCCTGGAATACACGATCTTGTCGGCTGCCTGCCATACCTGCGCGAAGTCTTGAGTGACAGGCGACTCGTCGGCGAAGGCCTGCGGGTTCTCCCAGGCGACCATCACGTCGTACATGCGACGCCCATAGAGATAGGCGCCGATTGGCCGCGCCAGGTCGTTGACGAAGGTGTGGACCTCCTCGTCGGGCGCAGCCCACTCGAAGTCGCCGTGCTCGTCCGCGATGTAGCCGTCGAGCGACGCGATCACCATGTAGATCAGTTTGGCCATGGTTCCCCCTCCCTGTACGTAGCGCTGGCTCCATGCGCAGCCAGCCACTCAGAAGCAGAAGTTCACTTTTCCTGTCATGCAGCCAGTGGGTTTGGTTGCCTTGCTAGCAGGATGTTGAAGCGCTTCCACACTCCCTATCCGCCTCTCGTCGCGAGAAACGGCGCCGTCTGGCCGTCACCATCTCTTGGCTACGTACAGATGCTACACACGCAGGAGGCGCTATCTGGTTTCCGCCTGCCGCAGGAACGCCTCCACCTCGGCGCGCGTGGGGATGCTCTCCTGCGCGCCGGGACGCGCGACGGCCAGCGCCGAGGCCGCCGTGGCAAAGCGTAGCGCCTGCGCCGCGTCCATCTCGGTCGCGGCGACCGCATACATGCCGATGAAGGTGTCGCCAGCGGCGGTCGTATCCACGACATTGACGGGGAAGATCGGCGTCTCGATGCGCCGCCCCTCTGCGCTCAAGGAGAGCGAGCCGAGCGCGCCCAGCGTGACGATGACTTCACGCGCGCCACGCTCCAGCAGGTCGCGCGCCGCCTGCTCAGCATCCTCGATGGTGACGACGGCGTGGTGAGTCAGCCGGGCCGCCTCGATCTCGTTGAGGATCAGCGCATCGATGAACGGGTACGCCTCGCTGGGCGGCTCGAACGCGGGCGCGGGGTTGGCGATGACACGCACACCCGCGCGATGCGCCAACGTGAGCGCTGCAAAGGTCGCCTCCCACGGTATCTCATTCTGAGTCAGCAGCGCGTCGGCCTGGGCGATCTGCGCCTGCGCCGCCTCGACCTCGCGCGCGGTGATCTGCCCATTCGCGCCTGCCGAGAGGATGATCGTATTCTGGCCGGTGGCGTCCACGGTGATGAACGCCTGCCCAGAGGTCGTCGGCTTGCGCGCGAGCGCCGCGATCCCCACGCCGCGCGCCGCCAGTCCATCGGCCAGCGGCGCAGCGAAGGCGTCATCGCCGACCGCGCCGATGAACTCCACGCCAGCCCCGGCAGCGGCAGCGGCGACTGCCTGATTGGCCCCCTTGCCGCCGCCATGAAATACGGTCGCGGTGGCGTGGACCGTCTCACCAGGCAACGGAAAGGCGGTTACCTGGCTCACGACATCCATATTGACACTGCCGACCACGGCGATTCGTGCAGTTCGCGCGATTCTCGACTGAGCGCACATCATTCGCTCCCTCTCTGGCGTCTCCGGTCGGCGCCACATCGCCCGCTGTTCGCGCACAGCCTATCACGTTGGCCAGATGGCCTGCTTGCGTAGACATACGCTGATGGGCTACACCATAGGCAGCGGAAGCGGCGCTGTGGCTGCGCGCAGAGGGGAGTGATTCGCATGGACGACGCCTATCGGGTTGGCATCCTGACCATCAGCACACAGGGCGCGGCGGGCGCGCGTGAAGATACCTCCGGCGAGGCCATTCGCGCGCTGGTGGAGGCTGCGCCGCTGCACGCGCAGATCGTGGAGCGGGCGATCATTCCTGACGACCGCGCAGCCATCGAGCAGATATTGCGCGCATGGGCCGACGCGCGCCAGATACAGCTGATCCTGACGACTGGCGGCACTGGCCTCAGCCCAACCGACATCACCCCGGAGGCGACGCGCGCCGTCCTCGACCGCGAGGCGCCTGGCATCGCGGAGGCAATGCGCGCGGAGAGCCTGCGCCAGACGCCGTTTGGCATGCTCTCGCGCGCGGTCGCCGGGATGCGTGGCGCGACGCTCATCGTCAACCTGCCGGGCAGCCCGAAGGGTGTGCGTGAGTGCCTCGGCGTCATTCTGCCAGCGCTGCCCCACGCGCTCGACATCCTGACGACGCGCGTGCGCGACCACGGGCCAGCCGCGCAGGGGTAGCGACCTCATCTCCTGTCCCCGCTCCTGCGCGGAGAGGGGCGTACATGAAAGCGGAGAATGATGCTTCCAGCGGGATATACCCAGCGCGCCGCGCGCCTCGACGACGCGCCGGCCACCGCCGACCTCATCAATGCCTGCGAGATGCTCGACCTGGGCGTTCCCAATACCAGCGCCCATGCGCTACGCCGCATCTGGGGGTCGCCCGACCACGCGCCCGACGATAGCGCGCTGGTTGTCGCGCCGGATGGGCGCCTCGTCGCCGCGCTCAATCGCTTCCCTGAGGGGGCGCATCTGGTGGAGTTCCAGGGCTATGTGCTGCCAGCGGCGCGCGGGCGGGGCATCGGCTCTGCTCTGCTCGTTCTCGTGGAGACGGAGGCGCGCGCCCATGCGCTGGCGGCTGATACGCCGCCGCCCGCTATGCGCCTGACGACGGACGTATGGAGCGTCAACACAGGCGCGCGGGCGCTGCTGGAGGCGCGCGGCTACGCCCTCGTGCGGCGCTGGGAGCGCATGCTGATCGAGATGGATGCGCCGCCAGAGCCACCGAGCCTGCCAGCGGGCGTCACGATCCGCGCCTTCGTCCCTGGCCAGGATGACCGCCCATTCGCTGAGGCGATGGAGGAGGCGCAGGCGGACGAGTGGGGGCATATCTCGCTCACCTGGGAGCAATGGCGCTATTACCATATCGAGAGCGTTCCCGACTTCGATCCGTCGCTCTACTTCGTCGCCGAGCAGGGCGGGCAGATCATCGGCGGCGCGCTGTGCAGCTGGGAGCGCCCTGGTGAGCCAACGGTCGGGCATGTGCGCTACCTCGCGGTGCGGCGTCCGTGGCGTGGGCGCGGCGTCGGCATGGCGCTCGTGCGGACGATCTTCGCCACGTTCTACGCGCGTGGCAAGCCCAAGGTGGGGTTGGGAGTGGACGCCGATAGCCCCACCCATGCCAACGCGCTCTACCACCGCGCGGGTATGCGCGCCATCTCCACGTCGTGTGTCTACGAGCAGACACTGACGCCCACGGTGTAAATGCCGCGACGCCTCGCACGTCTGAGAGAGGTCGAATGCGGCTGCTTGCCTGATCTCGCGCCGCTCGCGTCGTGGCCAGCGGCGGTCGGTCGGACAACGTGTGTATGCGGCGTGGCCCCGGCTGTGGTAGTCTGAGCCATCATTAGTAGCAGCCTGTTGAATGCGTGGTTCGACGCTTCGGGGGAGAGAGCATCATGGCGGACGAGACGACACACACAGATGCGCGCGCGGCGTTGATTTCCCTGGTGGAACTCTCGCAGGCCAGGGAAGAGGCGTTCCGCGCAGAGTTGAGTCAGACAGAGCGCAATCTGGTTGGCACAGCGGAGCAGTGGGCGCCCAAAGAGGTCATCGCGCACCTTGGCTATTGGAAGCATCGTCAGGTGGCGAGGGTCGAGGCGCTGGCGCGCGGCGAGGAGCCAGCCGAAGGCCCCGACTGGGGACAGCTCAACACCGAGACGTGGCCTGAGCATGCGCGACTGAGCTGGGATGAGTCGGTGGCGCGCTCCGATCAGGCCACGCGCGACCTGATCGGCGCATTGCAGCGGCTCCCGCGCGAGACACTCGCCAACCTGAACGATCAGGCGTCACAGGGGAACCTGCTGATTGACACGACCCTGGGCAATTCGCTGGGGCATCTGGCGGAGCATATGGCCAACCACTACCGCAGCCTGGACGACACTGAGCGCGCCACCCAAACGCAGCAGGAAGCGGTGCAGGCGATTATCGCGGCCAACCTGGGGCCGTCACACGAGGGCAGCGCACGCTACAACCTCGCCTGCTACTATGCGTTGCATGGACAGGCGTCCGACGCGATTGACGAGCTACGCGCAGCCTTCGCGCAGCGCCCCGACCTGATTCCGTGGGCGCGGCAAGACCACGATCTCGACAGCCTGCGCGCCGAGCCAGCCTATCAGGCGCTCATCCCGGCGGAGGACGCATGAACCTGCGCTTCACTCCGATGACTGAGGCCGACGCGCGCGACATCCTGGCCTGGCGCTACGAGGGGCAGTACGCCACGTACAACTCGCCGGACCCAGCGCTTGGCGCGGACTTCGATGCGCTGGCCGAGCTGCTCGACACACGCAGCCCCCACTTCGCCGTTCGCGAGCAGGAGCAGGCTGACGCCCCGCCGATCGGATTCTTCGCCTATGGCAGCGCCTGCGAGGTGGGCGGCGCCGGTACGGAAGGCCTGGACACGCCCTATCTGCTGCGCCCCGATGGCTCGCTGACGATTGGGCTGGGCCTGCGCCCGGACCTCACCGGCCAGCATCGCGGGCTGGCGCTGGTGGAGGATGGGCTGGCGTTTGCCCGTGAGCGCTATCAGCCGAGCCTGTTCCGCCTGTATGTCTTCTCGTGGAATGAGCGTGCGCTGCGCGTCTACAAGCGCGCGGGCTTCTCGTCGGTCGGGGTGACGCGCATCACGCCGCCAGAGGGTGAGCGCGTCTTCATCGAGATGACACGCCCTGTCTGAGTGGCGCGCCTGCGCTACTGGCGCGCGTAGGGCAGCACCTGCTGCAGTATGAAGAGCAGGAACGCGGCGGCGGCGGCGATGGTCGCCAGGTGGAAGACCTCGTGGTAGCCGAAGACACGCGGCCACGGGTCAGGCGTGTGGAAGGCATAGGCCAGCGCGCCGAGCGTGTAGAGCGCGCCGCCAATGCCCATCAGTAGCAGCGCGGGCGCGCCAATCGCGGTGGCGATCTGCGGCAGGAAGCCCAGCGCGACCCAGCCCATCGCAACGTAGAGGCCCGCCAACACTACTCTGGGAATGCGCAGCGCAGGCGCCGCAGCAGCCATGCCCAGCGCCGCCAGCGACCAGATGATGACGAGCAGCGCCACGCGGCCTCCGCCCGTCAGCAGATTGAAGGCGACCGGCGTATAGGTGCCAGCGATCAGCACGAAGATGTTGGCGTGGTCCACCCGGCGAAAGAGGTTGCGCAGCCGTGGCGACCAATGGCCCAGATGATAGAGCGCGCTCCAGCCAAAGAGCAGAATTGAGCTAGCCCCATAGATCAGCAGCGAAATCTGCTTGGGCCGATCACTGGCGCTCAGCGCAACGAGGATGACGGTGCAGATGACCGCTGCGACCGCCGCCCCCGCGTGCAGGTAGCCACGCAGCAGCGGCTTCTGGCGCTCGGCGCCTGGCTCGCCTGGTGAGCCTGCGCCCTGGACCTCGATCTGTGTCGTCGCGTTTGCCATGCCCGCTCCCCTGTTCCTTGCCCCACGCGAAAACATGAGGTCTATCTCATATTTATTGTACCACGCCTGACTGGCGTCTTGCCCGTAGGGGCGCAATCTAGCGTTCTGGCGTCTCGGCAGCCGTGAGATAAGAGGCGTCCACACCCGCGAATGTTTCAGGTCGCTGACGGATGGCGCAACGGATGGCGCGCTGCGCTAGAGGGCGCTAAACGCCGCGCCGATTGCCGTACATCAGTGTGTGTAGCTGTGGGAGCACGACCGCATTGGCCATCGCGTGGTCATGCATCGCGCGCTGGGCCAGCCAATCGAGCTTTGCCAGCAGCGCGGCGGTATCGTCCTGGCCGACGGCGTTGCCTGGTTGCAGATAGCACGGTCGGTTGGGGTAGCGCAGATGGATGTCGCGCGCGTAAGCGAAGTCGGCGTCATCGAAGACGACGACCTTGAGATTGCTCTGCGGCAGGGCGGTGAAGCGGGCTAGACGCGCGTGATCGGTCACCATGCCAGAGCTGGGTGGCTTGGGCGAGACCGTCACGACATCGCACTGCGCCAGCCACGGACGAAAGACGGTTCCCTGCGTCTCGATGGCGACCTTGCGCCCGGTCGCATGCAGCCGCTCCACCAGCGCGCCCAGATCGTGGATCGCCGGATTGCCGCCAGAGAGCGTCACCCAGGGTGTCTGCGCGCCGAGGCTAGCGAGCCGCGCGACGATGGCGTCCACGTCCAGCCATTCCGCCTCTGCCTGCACCTGCGCTGGCTCGACGGCATAGAGGGTATCACACCACGCGCAGCGGCTGTCGCAGTAGCCGAAGCGGACGAAGTGGGTCTGCGCACCGATCATGCGGCCCTCGCCCTGCAGCACGGGACCGAAGACCTCCAGCACAGGGAAGGTTCGCGCTGCGCCTGTGCGCGGGCTATGTGCGTCCGCCAGCTGTCCGCACGCTGCCGCCTCAGATGTCGCCTCAGTCGTCTTGCCGCTGGTCGCTCTGGTCGCTCTGGTCGCCATCGCGCACTACGCCTCCTCGCCGCTGGCGCGCAAATCATCCACCGTGACCTCGGCCCAGGACGACGGCGTTTCGCTGACGCGCACGGCGATGACCTGTGGCAGCTCCGCGCGCATCTCGGCGAGCATCCAGGCCGCCAGCAGCTCGGCGGTGGTGCGCTCCACAGGCGCCGTCTCGTTGAGGAACTGATGATCGCAACGCGCCTCGATGCGCCGCTTGAAGACTTCTTTGATGCGCGTGAAGTCGAGGACCATGCCCTCCTCAGCGCGCCCATCGAGCGGCTGAATCTGTCCGCGCGCCATCACCGTCACGCGATAGGTATGCCCATGCAGCCGCTTGCACGGCCCATCGGAATGTGGCAGGCTGTGCGCAGCGTCGAACGAAAACTCTTTGGCGATAGTCGCAATGGGCATGCGCGGCTCCTCCTGGGCGGCGTCAGGTCTGACTCAGGGTCTGCCTGAGTGTATCACCTGAGTCTACCACGCGCAGAGATCGGCTGGAGCTTGAACTCACGCGACCCGCCGACGGTTGATGGCGCTTACTCGTCGGGTGGGGAGCCGCGCAGGCGTTTGCGTTCGCTGGCGCGGCGCTTGGTTTCGAGGCGGCGCTCGCGGCTGGCCCGGCTGGGTTTGGTCGCCACGCGCGGAACCTCCACGCGCTGCGCCTCCTCCAGGCGCGCAGCCATGCGCTCGAAGGCGGCCTCGCGGTTCTGGAGCTGCGAGCGGCGCTCGGTGGCCGTCACGACGATGCCGCTGGGCTGGTGCGTCAGGCGCACGCCCGTCTCGACTTTGTTGCGATTCTGCCCACCAGGACCGCTAGCGATGAAGAAATCTATCTCGCAGTCGCGCTCCAGCGAGTCGCGGTCAGTCGGCCAGCGCGGCTCCTCAACGCTCATGACGCGCCTGCTGGCTGCCGGGATGCGGCGGCGGCGGCGCGACCAGCCAGTGGAATGCGCGCCGCTTGGAGGGCTTGGCAGGCGTATTGGGCTGGCGCGGCTTGTCTGCGCTGGTCGCGGCCGTCGCCTGCTGGGCGGCGTCGCGCCGATCCCAGCCGTCGAGCGTATCGAGCAGCGCGTTGACGCTCTGCGCCACCCCCTCCACCATCAGGTAGCCGGAGGGCTTGACCGCATCGCCAACCAGATAGAGTCCCGCGAGGTCAGTGCGCGGCGAGACATCAGCGCCCTGCGACTTGCGATTGACGGGCCACTCGCCGCGATACTGGCTCATCGTCAGGATGCGCACCTTCTCGCCAAAG
>JAICSR010000003.1 GCA_025936795.1 Ktedonobacterales bacterium
ACGCCCACTCACGTCGGCTCGCGTGTGTGTTACATTCTCATGGGGATAGATTGAATGCACGAATGAGAGGTGAGCGATGCCTCAGCGGTTCGATACGCGCAAGCGATTTCACTTGCTCTCAGATGAGCGCGCGGCGGCGCTGCAACCAGAGAAGCTGCTGCGCGCTCTGGGGCTGGGCGAGGGAATGACCATCGCCGACATTGGGTGCGGCCCAGGCTTCTTCACCATTCCCGCCGCGCAGATCGTTGGCCCAACGGGTATGGCGCTCGCAGCGGACATCCAGGGCGAGATGCTCTCGGCGGTGCGCAGTCGCGCGCTCGAACACGGCCTGACCAACGTTCGCATCGTCAAGACCAACGACCGCGAGATACCGATTCCGCCGGGGACATGCGATTTCGTGCTGCTGGCGTTCATGCTGCACGAGATCGAGCATCGGGCATCGTTCCTGCACCGGGCGGCGCGGGCGCTCAAGCCAGGCGGCAAGCTGGTGGCGCTGGAATGGGACAAGGTTGAGGGGCCAATTGGCCCGCCGCAGGAAGACCGCATCGCGCCTGAGGAGTTGCAGGCCGACGCGCTAGCCGCCGGGCTGCATGTGGTGGATGAGCGGGCGCTTTCCAGCGATCAGTATCTGCGCGTCTTCGAGCGCTCTGGGTCATCCTAGGGCGCCCGCCTGGCATGCGCTCCTGGCATGCGCTGCCACCATATCAAGCGAGCGGCGTCATCTACTACGCTAACTTGCGTACTGATATGCCATAATGGGAGTATTGCCGCAGTTGGTATGATGCACATGACGGTGATCTAGCCGCGTTGATCCGCGTACCCAGAAACTGGTCTGCGCACGCGGCGCGCGCGGATGCTCGCGGGCGAAGAAGCCCGCCACAATCCGCTCAATGACGAATGGGAGTAGTGCGACCATGTCTTCACGAACCGCGCTCGAAGCCTGGGTAGACGAGTGTGCGCGTCTGACCCAACCAGAGAAGATCGTCTGGTGTGACGGCTCCGAGCAGGAATATCAGCGCCTGATTGAGACGATGCTGCACGATGGCTCGATGCAGACCCTCAACCCCCAGAGCTACCCAAACTCTTTCCTCTACCATAGTGATCCGAGCGATGTAGCGCGCACCGAGAAAGTCACCTTCATCTGCACGACGCGGCGCGAAGACGCTGGCCCCACCAACAACTGGATGTCGCCCGACGAGGCCAAGGCCAAGGTGCGTCCGATCTTCGACGGCGCGATGCGTGGGCGCACAATGTATGTCGTGCCGTATGTGATGGGGCCAGTCGGGTCGGCGCTGATGCAGGTGGGCGTGGAGATCACGGATAGCCCCTACGTCGCGGCCAGCATGCGCATCATGACACGCATGGGAACGGTGGCGCTCGAAGCGCTCGACCGCAACGGCGGCGAGTTCGTTCCCGGCCTGCACAGCATCGGGAACCTCGACCCGGAACAGCGCTATGTGCTGCACTTCCCCGAAGAGCGCCTGATCTGGAGCGTCGGCTCGGGCTACGGTGGTAACGCGCTGCTGGGCAAGAAATGCCTCGCGCTGCGCCTGGCAAGCTGGATGGGCTGGAAGCAGGGCTGGCTGGCTGAGCACATGCTGATTCTGGGGCTGCAAGACCCCTCTGGCAATGTGACCTACATGGCGGGCGCGTTTCCTAGCGCATGCGGCAAGACCAATCTGGCGATGCTCGTCTCGCCACTGGAGGATCAGGGCTGGAAGGTGTGGACGCTCGGCGATGACATCGCCTGGATGCGCATCGGCGAGGATGGCCGTCTGTGGGCGGTGAACCCGGAGCATGGCTTCTTCGGCGTGGCGCCTGGCACCAACGTCGAGACGAATCCCAACGCGATGGCGTCGCTCTCGCGCAACTCGATCTTCACCAACGTCGCGGTGACTCCCGACGACGAGCCGTGGTGGGAAGGCATTGACCCGCAGCAGAAGACGCCGCCCGCTGGTACGATTGACTGGCTGGGCAAGGTGTGGGAGCCAGGCAATGGCCCGGCGGCCCACCCGAATTCGCGCTTCACCGCGCCTGCGGGGCAGTGTCCATCCATCTCACCCAACTGGGAAGACCCGCAGGGCGTGCCGATCTCGGCCTTCATCTTCGGTGGGCGCCGCGCGCATGTCGCGCCGCTGGTCTATCAGGCGTTCAACTGGCAGCACGGCGTATTCGTCGGCGCGGGCATGGCGTCGGAGACGACAGCGGCGGCGACTGGCGCGGTTGGTGTGGTGCGCCGCGACCCGATGGCGATGCTGCCCTTCTGTGGCTACAACATGGGCGATTACTGGCAGCACTGGCTCGACATCGGCGCGAAGCTAACGAATCCGCCGGAGGTCTTCCACGTCAACTGGTTCCGCAAAGACGCTGAGGGCAAGTTCCTCTGGCCGGGCTTTGGCCAGAACGTGCGCGTGCTGATGTGGATGCTGGAGCGCATCAAGGGCGTCGGCAAAGCGGTTGAGACGCCGATCGGCTTCACACCGACCACCGACGGCCTCGATCTGGCGGGCCTCGACATCTCGCAAGAGACGATGCAGGCGCTGCTGGAGGTCAACCCGGCGGACTGGGAGCAGGAGTGGGCGGAGCAGCGTCCCTTCTTCGAGCAATTCGGCGAGCATCTGCCGAAGGCCATCGAGGAGCAGCATCGCGCGCTAGGCCAGCGGGTCAGCGAGTCCCGCGCCACCGCGCGCTAGGCGCCCCCACTGCGACCGACGCGCTGCAACACCGCCGCGCCCTGCTGGCTCTCTCAAGCTAGCCGGGCGCGGCGTCTCGTCAGCTTGCAGACACGCTACACATAAAGGCGCCTTCGATGCCAACCATCCAGGTCAACGACATCCAGATGTATGACGAGATACATGGCGAAGGCGAGCCGCTGGCGCTGCTGGTTGGCCTGGGAACCGACATCTCGGAGTGGAGCGGCATCATTGGCTGACTCGCGCAACACTACCGGGTCATCGCGCTCGATAACTGAGGCGCGGGCGCACCGAGAAGCCCGACGAACCGTATTCGATGGAGCTGATGGCCGACGACGCGGCGAAGCTCTTGCAGGCGCTGGCCCGTCTCCGGGTGGGCGAGGGCAGGAACGATGATTGCTCGCCTCTCCTCGTAGGAGAGGCGCTGGCGGTGAGGGTCGATCCAGTGTCGGGGGCTTTCCGTTTCTGGCCAACTGAGACAGAATATGAGCGCGACACCACTGAACATATCGCTGGAGGTTCGGTTGCGCTCCAGCGCAACGCGAGCGTCACATCTGAAACGGGGACATTCAGCGTATGGACGAGCGACATGGCGATGGCAGCCCACGCCGACGGATCGGCGCTCAACCGGCGACCGGCGCCCCAGCGCGGCGACCGGGTGGGCAGGTTCCATTGCGGGCGGATGTAGCGACCGCAGCGGAGGAATCTGCGCTGGACGCCACGCGACCCGATACGACCGGCGGGCCGACGCCGCCCGACCCGCGCAACCCGCGTACACGCGAGCGCCTGACTCAGCGGACACCCGGAGGCGGCTATGTGGTCGCGGACACCGAGCTGGTGCTGGCAATACGCGCGTGGGATGCGCGCGGGATGCGTCCGGTGGCGATGGACCTCTGCGCGCTGCTGGTAGATCGCTGCATGCCAGAGTTTCGGCGGCACGCGGCGGGGCTGCGCCACCGGCCCGACCTGATGGAAGACACGATCAACGGGATGATCGAGCAGGTGCTACGCGAGGCGCTCGACCCCACCGAAATCTTCATGACGCAGAACTTCATTCACTATCTGCGCTGCCTGTGCGCCGACAACTTCACACGGACGCTGCGACAGGAAGGGTTGAGCTACAAGCGCGATGAGCAGGGCCGCCCGACGGGTCGCCCGCAGCACATCCCACGCGCGCTGATCGAGCAGATAGACGTGCACGCCGACGAGCAAGACGATCAGCCGGGCGTGACAGGGAGCGTGGCAGACCCGCGCGATACCCTTGGCGAACGGATGGCGGCGGTTGAGGCTCAGCGAATCCTGGCGTATTTGCCCGACCCACTCGACCAACGCATCTTCGCGCTGCGGGCGCTCTATAAGATGCAGTGGGAAGAGATCGCCGCGCTCTGCGGCAAGACCGAGCGAACGATGCGCCTGCGCTTTGAGAAGGCGAAGCTAGTGCTGCAACAGTGTCTGCGAGCGGAAGTGGCGATGGCAACGAATGCCAGTGGAGAGTGATGAGATGAGCAAGATAAAGAGCACACGCGCGGGGGGAGCGGACCAGCGAGATCGCGCGCTGACCGAGGCGAAACTGGCGCTGGTCGCGGCGCATGCGCAGGGTGAGCCGGGCGCGTTGGCGCAGGCGCTGCGCACGCATCCCGCCTATGCCGATGCGTTGACGCAGTTTGAGCTGGCGCTGGTGGCGACGACCGGCTACGACACCGTAGCAGACGCTCCAGATGTCGTGGAAATTGCGGAGATGGCGCGGCAGCGAGCGTTCGCGACGGTATTTAGCGCGCAGTCCGCCGCTGTGGCGCAGGCGCAACCCGCGCAGGCGACTGTAGCGGCGCTCTCGCTCAAGGCGCTGCGGATGGCGCAGGGGCAGAAGCTTACTACGCTGGCGACGCGGCTGGGACTGGGAGTGGATGTACTCAGCGCACTGGAGGCGGGACGCATCCGCGTGGCGAGCGTGCCACAGCGCCTGCGCGAATCGCTGGCTGACCTGTTGAACGCGACTGGCGAACAGATCAGCGCGGCGCTCACCCTCGATCTCGCCCCGGCGCTGCGCCGTGGCCAACCAGGCGCAACCTCACGCGAGGCTGGGCAAAGCGCTGCAAACCAGCAGCTCGATTTCCACGACGCTGTGCTGATGAGCCAGAGCATGACGCAGGAGCAGCGAGCGCACTGGTTGAGCGAGTCGCGCTAACAGCGCCATCAATAGCGGACATGCGCGTGGGAGGCTGGGAGATTCCTGGCCTCCCACGCGCATGTCTTTGTGCAGGCCGTGTGCAGGCCGTGTGCAGGCCAGGCGCCTTGAGGGTGATGCGATATAATGGAAGTTCAAGGTTGATGTGTTCCTGGCGTGACGGGCTGCGCCCTGCGCACGTACGATAGAACATAGACGGAGAAACCTCCGATGGGAAATGGCCAGAATCGCAACAGGCGTGGCGGCGCTCGTACACGACACGGCCAGCACCGGGGCGGCGCTGCCGCTGGCGACCGTCGTGGCGCGACACACGTGATGCCGCCAACGCTCGTGTCGCCAAGTGACGCTGCCGCTGGCGCTGAAACTGACGCTGGCGTCGAGACGCCAAGCGCTGCCGAGATACACGAGGCGCTGGACGAGGCGCAAGCGACGGAGATAGCGGAAGAGCAGTTTGAGCGGCGCGCGGGGGAGCTGCGCGAGGGGCCGCAGACTCCAGCGCCTGAGCCAGCGCCGGGGATCGAGGTCGCGGCAGCATCCTCCGCGCCGCTGCCGCCAACGTCTGCGCCGCCTGAGACGCCTGTGGCGCCTCCCTCTGCTGCGCGCCCACATGAAAGTGAGAGTGCGCCAGTCGCGAGCGCCGGAGACACGCCATCTGTGATGCGCGCTGAGGCGCAAGACGCGGCTCCAGGTGCGGATGGCGAGGTGGAGGAGGCTGCGAGCGCAGAGCCAGAGCGCCGTGCGCCGCGCGGGCGTTTCGAGCGCTTCTACGCGCCGGGGCAGGGTCCGCGCCCTGAACGCAATGGCCACGGGGGAACAGGCGCCAACGGCGCGGCGCGGCGACCTATGCGCGACCCGCTACGCGATCCAATGCCAACCTCTAGCTCCTCAGTGACTCAAGTTCCTGAGGAGGAGGAGACGCCGCCGAGCGGGCCGCGTGAGGACGTGCGCGGAGCCGTCGGCGGCCTGATTGACGCGCTGCACGACGTATTCACCCAGGACCGCGCCGTCGCGACCCAGGGCGGCTCCTCGCGCTGTGGACTCTGCTACCTCCACTTTCCCATTGGCGAACTCGTCTACCGCGAGAGCGAGGGCTTCTACGTTTGCCAGGCGTGCGAGCGGGCGCTTGGCTCGGCGCGAGTCAACATGGTGCGACGGCAGCAGAAGCTCTAGCGGAGAGTCAGCGCTGCGCAGCCTAGAGACGCTAGCGGCGTGAAATTCACCCGCATTGGGGGCTGTGCGGGCGGCGCAAGCTGTGATACAATAGGCGGGCGTGGGCGCTGCGCGGGATGATGCGCGCCCACGGGCCTACCGTCCTCTGGCGCCGCCGGAGGTGTGGAGGCTACCGCGCAGTCCATCGGCGCCCAGCGTATGCTGGCCGCTTTCTTTTCTGCTTGCGAGGAGTCTACCGTGGGCGCGTTACCGAAGAAACGTCACTCGAACGCGCGTCAGGGCCACCGCCGCGCGCATCACAAGGTCAAGCTGCCCCAGCTGACCATTTGCCCGCAGTGCCGTCAGCCCCGACAGTCGCACCATGCCTGCCCCAACTGCGGCGCCTATCGCGGTCGTCAGGTGCTGAAGGCGAAGAACGCCGCCGAGTAGGCCAGATATTTGGCCAACCAGGGCCAGGGCCAACCAGGGCAGGCGGCGTCTGAGGGGCGCACAGGCGCGACGCGCATGCGCGTCGCGCCGCCCCAGGTCTGGCGCAGTCGCGCCAGGGAGGGACGTGTGACGCAGTCAGTCGCGTTCGTATTTCCCGGTCAGGGCAGCCAGGCGGTCGGCATGGGAGCGGATGTATTCCGCGCCTCGCCGGCCGCTCGCGCTGTCTATGACGCCGCCGACGCCGCGCTTGGCGTCGGCCTCGCGCGTATGTGCTTCGAGGGGCCAGAAGAGGCGCTACGCGAGACAATCAACACCCAACCCGCGCTCGTCACGACGAGTCTGGCGCTGCTGGCTGCGCTCCAGGAGGCGGCGGACGCAGCCTTCACGGGCAGCGACGAGCCACAGTTGCGCGAGCCGCTGACCCCTGCCTTCGTGGCAGGCCACAGTGTCGGCGAGTACGCTGCGCTGGCGGCGGCGGGCGCGCTGAGCGTCGCCGAGACGATCAAACTGGCGCGCGAACGCGGGCGCCTGATGCACGAACAGGGCAGCGCCATCCCCAGCGGCATGGCGGCTGTGCTGGGGATGGACGCCGCCACGCTGGGCGAGGTCTGCGCCGATGCGACCCGCCAGACGCGGCTGGAGATCGCCTCCGCGCATACGGAGACAGAGCATCCCGGCGCCGGGCATGTGGTCGTGGCGAATGATAATGCGCCTGGCCAGATCGTCATCTCTGGCTCGCAACGTGCGCTCGACACGGCGATGGAGATGGCGAAGGCGCGCGGCGCGAAGCGCGTCGTACCGCTGGCAGTCAGCGGCGCCTTCCACTCGCCAGTGATGGCTCCGGCGGCGGATGGACTGGCGCAGGCGGTCGCGGCGGCTCCGCTGCACGACGCGGCGATCCCGATTGTGTCGAACATCAGCGCGACGCCGATCAGCGCCGCCGACGCGCTACGCGAGGAGCTGTCGCGCCAGATCGTCTCGCCGGTCCAGTGGACGCGCTCCGTGGCATGGCTGGCCGAGCAGGGTGTGACGACGTTCGTCGAGATTGGGCCGGGGCAGGTGCTCTCAGGCCTCATCAAGCGCATCGCCAAGGGCGCCACGACGCTCTCGGTGGCGACGGCCGCCGATGTGGCCAGCGTCGCCCCACAGCTTCGCGCGCTGCGGGCGGAGAGCCAGGGCTGACACAAGGCCAACCGAGGGCTATAGCTGGCGCCGAGGGCAAGAGCGGCAAGAGCGGCAAGAGAGGCTGCGGATGAATGCGTCGCATACGGGTCGCCTCTATGGCGAGCCAGACGTCGAAGGCTTCTACCTCGGCACGGTGCGCATCGCCCATCGCGCGTTGCGCACGATGATCGAGCAGGCGGCGCTGCGCACACCCGGTGTGGCGGCCATTGCGCGCACGCCGCGCAGCCTGGCGCTGGGCAAGCCGATTCCCTGGCAGGGGATTGGCCTCTCGGCGCGCGACCAACAGGTGGCGATTGACCTCTATCTGCTGGCGCAGCGCGGCGCGAACCTCGCTGAGGTCGGCGCACGCGCGCAGGAAGCTGTCGCTTCGGCGGTCGAAAGTTTGCTGGGCTTGCGTGTTCGCGAGATCAACGTCTACATTCAGGATGTGGTATGACCAGGGTGAAAGCGCATGGCGAGCGCAGGCAAGCGCGGACGGCGGCGATGCAAACCCTCTACGAGGTGGACGCCGCTGGCCACGACGCCGAGGAGACGCTGCAACGCAACGCGGCAGGCCTGCGCCTGAACGCCGATACCCTGGCATTCGCCGAAGAACTGGTGCGCGGGACTCTCGCGCGCCTCGATGTGATAGACGCGCAGATCGCGTCTGTCGCATCGGATTGGCCGCTCTCGCAGATGGCGCGGATAGATAAGAACATCTTGAGGCTTGCAATCTACGAGATTCTGTACAATAATTCAGTCCCAGCGAAGGCCGCCATTAACGAGGCTGTTGAGCTCGCCAAAACCTTCGGCAGCGACACCTCCAGCCGTTTTGTCAACGGCGTGCTTGGCGCCATTTATCAGCAATCCGCACAGACGCCTACCGTGCCTGAAACAACGGCCGAAGGGGAGGTTCCGTAATGTCGTCCGTCTCGAAAGAGGAAATCCTGACACAGCTTCGCCCAATCATCGCTGAGCAACTGGGCGTTGAAGAGAGCGAAGTGAAGGAGGATGCTTCCTTCACAGATGATCTGAACGCTGACTCACTCGATCTGGTCGAAATGATCATGTCGCTGGAAGAGAAGTTCCATGTCCAGATCAACGATGAGGACGCCGAGCAGATCAAGACGGTCGGCCAGGCGGTCGAGTTCATCTACGATCACACCAGCTAGCGCCTGCGGTCGAGGATAGCGCGTCCTGGGGCGCGCACTGCAAAACCAGAGACGGTCAACCACATCTGTGTGGCTGACCGTCTCTTCTTGTTTCTTGTCGCGATTCGCTCCTGCCCCCTCCTCCAACCCCTCTCCCGCTGCGGCGGGAGAGGGGAGCCAGCGTTCCTCTCGCCTCGCGAGGCGAGGGGAGTCAGGAGTTCCACATCTCTAGATGCTGCGGGGGCGTGTGGCTTTTGCGGGAGCGAGCGATTCGGCGTCCGCGCTGGGCGGGCGCTCGCAGCTGTCGGGCGCCGTGGGCGCCGCGGGTGCGATGAAGGCTGGCCCCCAGAGGGTCGCGCTGTCCCAGACGGCGCCCACGCTGGGCGGCGACACCTGCGGCTCGATGTGACGCAGGCCCACCTGGCGCAGGCGCTCGCGCAGATGGGCGCGCGCGAGATCGGGCGTGTTATTCGTGCGGCTGAGGTGGCCCAGCCAGACCCAGCGCGGCGCGTCGTCGAGCACACGCAGCAGCGCATCGCTGGTCTGCTCGTTGGAGAGGTGGCCAGTCGGGCTGAGGATGCGCTGCTTCAGGCGCCAGGGATAGGGGCCATTCAGCAGGCGGTCGCGGTCATGGTTCGACTCGACCATCAGCAGGCTCGACTCCGCCATCGCCTCGATGATCGGCTCGCTGACCATGCCAGTGTCGGTGACGAAGCAGAGCCGCCAGGCCCCGGATGAGACGACGTAGCCACACGGCGCGATGGCGTCGTGCGAGACGGGGAAGCTACGCACGCGCAGACCGCCAACCGCTGTCGTCTGCCCGACGGCAAGCTCGACCCGCTCGACACTGCCCGGCGTGAGCGGCTCAGCCTGCCCACGCGCTGGGGCGGCCAGCACGGCGGCGAGGGTGCGCGGATCGGCGATCAGTGGCACGCCATAGCGGTGGGCGAAGGCGACGGCGCCGCAGGAGTGGTCGTGATGCTCGTGGGTCAGCAGAATGGCGCTAATCTGTTCGGGGACCAGACTGACCTGGCGCAAGCGGCTCACCAGCGTGCGGACGGAGAAACCAGCGTCCAGCAGCACCGTCGTCGGCCCTGCCTGCGCGACGAGGGCATTCCCGCTGCTGCCGCTGCCTAATGAGACGACCCGCACACGACGCCTCCCAGCAATTCCACGTTAACCAACCCGCGCAGGTGCGGGCGCCCTCATCGTATCGCCACGAGGGGCGCCGCGACAAGCCGGATGGGACGACTCGTCGCTCACAGAGACACACAGAGCCGCAGGGAGATGGGCAAAGGCTCACGGACGTGCGGCAGAGGGGCGACGGCTGAGTGTCAGCGAAACCTCGCTCCCACGCAGCACAGTTGCGCCGGGACTGGGAGTCTGCGCCAGCACTGCGCCAGGGGCAACGCGGCGGCTGGGCTGCTCGCCTGCAATCACCACCGCCAACCCGGCGGCGCGCAGGCGGGTGACGGCAGTGGTCACAGGCAGCGAGCGCACGTCGGGTGTCGCCAGCATCAGCGCGGTCAGCACAGCGCCGACAGACGTATGCAACTCTTTGCGCTGGCTCTTGCGCTCGGCGTCAGCGCGGCGCTCTTTGTCGGCATTGATCAGCGCGAAGATGCGCTCCTGGGTTCGACGCGGGTGCGCCATGTTCTCCATCGCGATGTTCGGCGCGCGGCCTGCCGTCTCGACGTTGAGGTGCCCATAGCTGAAGAAGCGACCGAGCAATGGCTGGTCAATCGAGACATCCTGCACACTGCGATAGAGTGTCTCGCGCTGATACTTCGCGAAGATGAAGTAGGAGCGGTCAATGTCAATGATGCGCTGGTTGGTCAGAATGAAGCAATCGTCAATGTAGTTGGCGACAATCAGCATTTCCCAGATGAATGTTCCCAGGCCCGCAAACGCCGTGAGAATCCAGGAGAGCGCAACGCCTGAGCTGAACGTGCGCAGCAGCGCCAGCAGCAAGACGACCACCATGCCAATCAGGAACGGGGGCAGCAGCCGCTGCAGCAGCGTGAACCAGTGGCGATAGAGCCGGTCGAGCACGCGCTCGCCGGGCAGCAGCGCCAGGTCTATCGAGCGATGCAGAAAGCCGCCGTCCAGTAGATGTGATTGATCGTCGTCGCCAGCATCATCGTCGGCGGCTTCCTCCTCCTCCAGCAGCACCGCCAGCGCCGCATGCACAGCGGGCGCATCGAGCGGCGACTGCGCGCCCGACGCCGCGTCGGCGCTATGCTTGCCCAGTTTGCCCTGTTGCACCAGCCCGATGGTATACGCGACATCCTCAGGCCCCTGCACCCCCTGGATGTGGATCGAGCCAGTCGAGCTGGCGGTCATCACGATCACGTCGCCGATGCCTAGCGCATTCGCTGGCGCATTCGTGCGCTCCACCCGAATCGTCTGGATGCGTGCAATCGAAGCTTCCTGGCGGGTCCGTCGCAGCAGCCCGCGCGTGACGACGAGCCGCTGGTTGGTCAGCACATACCAGCAGACATACCAGCCCAGACCATCGCGGATCAGCCAGCGCAGCGCCAGAATCGTCGTTAGCCCCATGATGCCGAACTGGATGACGACTGGCGCGAGCAGACCAGATACCGCCAGCGACATCGAATTGAGGACCGACCAGCCCACCAGGCCAGTGCCCACCGGCCAGAGCATCGCCAGCGGCGTCAGGGGACTTTGCCGCACGGCGAAGATGATCTCCTCGCCCGATTTGAGCTCAAGCTGGATGGCCAGTGGCAGAATCGGCGGTTCTGTCCGTGGAGTTGCCGGCGTTAAATCTGGAACCATGCGACGTCATTCCTCTGCGACGACTCACCTGCGCCCCATCGACGCGCTACTTGCGGACCAGCGCAATCACGAGCAGCACCATCATCCCGACGCCGAAGAGGCCGATGATCCACGAGGTCGCCAGCGCTGCAGACGGACTTGTGAGGTTAAACGTCGTCGAGGGGAGCAGTTGGCGTGAGATGTAATACACCACTGCCAGACCGGTGACAGCTCCCGCTAGCATACCCGAGAGCCGGTGGACGACGACTTTGGGCGTCGCGCCGAAGCGCGTACCGGCGATATCGGCCAGCACAACAAAGGCCACCAGCACCAGAAAGTCTATGGCGAAAACGCTCGGCGAGCCAAAGGTGATTTTTGGGAAGATCCCCTGGAACAGATCAAGTCCGCTGGCAGTCAGCGCCGCCAGCGCATCGCCACCACCAATGGTGAGAAACAGCACGCTCGCCAGTGTGATCGCCGTGGTGATGATCTCGCGATGCCATCCCCGCGCGTACCCGCGCGCAGCGGCGATGATCATCACCACGAGGAAACACTGATTCTGGGTCATGGTCATTGCTCACGCTCCTTCTGACGCGAGCCTCGCTCCTTGCCTCGTATCTCGCGCCTGGTCGCCTTTGTGAGCAAACGGCGTGCCATCCACGCAGTCGGGCCGCTCGTGCGCCTGGGCAATCGAACACTTCAGCATGATTGCTGGCGATGTCAGGTCAGGGTGTGGACGCATCTGGCTGCGCTGTACGCTGTGCAGCCCCTGGCTTGCTCGCCTGCCCTGGCGCGTCGCTCCGCTCGTCATCGGGCGCGGCTGCAGTCGGCGCGGCGTCTGGCGGAGAGTTGAAGATGTTGAGCGCTGGCTCCGGAAGGTCTTCCTCCGCCTGGTCATCCTCATCGGGGAACTGAGTGGGGTGGCTCTCGCGCCACTCCATCCAGAGCGCCGAGAGCACCACCTGGACGATGCCTGCAATCGGCGCAGCGAAGAGCGCGCCCCACAGCCCAAAGACCTCGCCGCCCACCAGCAGCGCGACGATGGAGATCGCCGGATGCAAGCCCAGTGAGCGACCGAGCACGCGCGGCCCGACGACATAGCCTTCGATGATGTGGATGAAGATGAAATACACCAGAATGATGATCATCGTCACCCAGCCCAGCGAGGCGCCGACCAGCAGGCAGGCGACGGCTGAGAACAGCGGCCCCAGGAAGGGGATAAACTCGAAGAAGAAGGCCAGTACGCCGAGCAGTGTCGCGAAGGGTACGCCGATGAACTGCATACCCACGCCGACCAGCACGCCGATCAGTGTGCAGAGGATCAATTCGCCGCGAACGTAGCCGCCAGCGACACGCTCGAACGTGCCGAGCATGAACTCGCCGCGTGTGCGCTGGCTCAAAGGCAGATCATGGCGCAGCCAGGCGATAATACGTGGTCCATCAATCAGCAGATAGATGCTGAGGACGGTGACGAGCACGATATCGAGCAGGCCGCTGAAGAGACCGGTGACGATGGTGGCGGCGGCGCCCGCTGCGCCCTCGAGCTGGTGGGTCGCCCAGTCGCGCGCGGCGGCAATCTGGCTGGCGGAGACGCCGAAGCGATTCAGCGCGCGGAAGAGCGGCGTATTGGCGCTGGCGGCGTTGGGCGAGAGGACCGACGTCACCTGCGTCGCCAGAGCGGTGACTTCGGTGATGATGGCGGAGATGAGCAGCGAGAACACAGCCGCGACAATCGCCAGGACGACGGCGTAGACGATGATAACCGAGAGCCACTTCGGCAGCCTACGATGCAGCAGCGCCACGCCAGGTGCGAGCGCATAGGCGAAGAGCGCCGCCAGCGCGAGCATCAGCAGCGTATGCACAATGTGCGATGCGAGCCAGAGGACGCCCGCGATGACCAGTGACCAGCCCAGAATCGAGAGCGCCATATCACGGCGACGCGCCCACTTTTCCTCCGCGCTGTGCTGCGGGCGCGGTGAGCGCGCGGGGCGCTGAGGATTGGTCGGCGGGTTCCTCCGCGCAATCATGCACAACTCCTCTTTGACATCCAGCGTCCTCTCCCCCGCTCAGCGCAAACCGCGCCGGACGCGCCGGGCGCGGCAGGAACACCTGGCGTCAGGCGCATTCTGGGGGCCGCATGCAGCGTCGCATCGCCGGTTTCCGTCGCCTCTGGAGGAAAGGTGAACTGGGCGGAGCGATGAACGCCGATAGGGCGTTCGTCCCAGATGCTATGCGGGTTCAGCCGCATTATGTGGTATACTTATCAGGATAGTGACACGGCGCATATGAGCGAAAATAGCAGCACACCCATCGGCGCCCTACGGCCCTGTTGAGAGCAGACGGCGCACTCTGGTTCGCCGTCTTGTTCGAGCATATAGCACGTTGCGCGCCGTTCGTGGGCGCCGCTCGCGCCAGAGGAGGAACTTCCCCGCATGGAGCTGGGTATTATCAAGCCAGTGGGCATCGTTGACGAGATGACGGGCGCCTACCTGGACTATTCGATGAGCGTCATCGTGAGCCGGGCGCTGCCTGATGTGCGCGATGGCCTCAAGCCCGTCCATCGGCGTGTACTCTACGCGATGGAGCAGATGGGGCTACAATCCAACCGCGCGCCGCGTAAGTGCGCCGGCATCGTCGGCGAGGTGCTGAAAGAGTACCACCCACACGGCGACGCGGCGGTGTACGACACGCTGGTGCGTCTGACGCAGCCATGGGCGATGCGCTATCCACTGGCGATTGGCCAGGGCAACTTCGGGTCGATCGATGACGATCCGCCGGCTGCGATGAGATATTGTGTAACAGGCGATACACTGGTTGTGACAGATGCTGGCCTCATGCCGATTGAGCAGATGTCGCAGACAGGAAGCGAAGATATCAATGCTCGAGTTCTCTCACGCGATGGAGCCGTGAACACTGCGAGTAAGTGGTGGGACTCTGGAGTCTTTCCAACCTGGAGAGTACGAACACAGCGGGGTTATGAGGTGACAGGAACCTCGAATCATCCATTGCTGGTTGCTGTGCCAGGTGAAAACGATGGGCGCATCACACTTGTCTGGAAGACCATAGCCCAGCTTATACCGGGCGACTTCGTTGTCATGGATCGTAGCGAATCACTCTGGCCTGAGCAGTCCGTTGACCTGCGGGCATTGTGGCCATTATTTGCCGGAAACCGAGTCCAGCCACACACTCTGCCTGAACGACTTGACGACGATCTGGCGTTCCTCATGGGCGCGTTGCTTGCTGAAGGAACGTTTCGCACTGAAGCGGTTGAGTTCACAAACACGGAGGGAGATTTCGCCGACAGGTTTATCGAGACCTGGCAGCGCGTTTTCCCCACCTGCCGCCTGCATATCTTCAAGCGCGAGCCGATTGGCTACGGGAAGAAGCCGTTTCTTCAGATACAGATTGTCAGCCAGCGTGTCATTGCGTTCTTGAACGCATTGGGGTTGTCTGGCCGCTCGGCCCAGCGACAAATACCAGCAGCCATTTTGCGCTCTCCACAGACCGTAGCTGCGGCTTTCTTGCGTGGCCTATTCGAGGGCGATGGAGCAGTGGAGCATTCGGGTAGTAGTCTGTTGCGCGTCAATCTCTCGGCGCGCAACCAGACAATGCTCAAGCAGGCGCAAACGTTGTTGCTGCGTTTCGGAGTGGCCTCGTCTATATTCCCGGATGTGACTCGACAGATGTTCCGGCTCTGCATCACTGGCCAGGAGAACCTCAGCGCATTCGAGACGAAAGTAGGCTTCGTATCGTCCATGAAGCGCGAGGCGCTCAAGCTTATCCTGGGGCTTCATACCGGCGTTGTCCTGTCGAAGAGTGATTACATGCCCTTCCTCAGTGACTATGTGCGACTTGTAGCGGCGCGGGGCCAGCGCGAGTGGCTGTCGAAACACAATGTTGACCGCACAAATCGCCTCGTAGCGGTTTTGCCACGCCTTGAACAAGCGCTGCCTACTGTTGACTATGCCTACATCGAGCAACTCGTTCGGCAGCGATATCTGTTTGAGCGAGTCGTCAGCATCGAAGATGCAGGAGAACAGCGTGTCTATTCGGTGCGCGTAGACAGTGAATGCCATTCGTTTGTTGCGAACGGCTTCATCAATCACAACACCGAAGCAAAGATGTCGGCCATCGCGGCGGAGTTGCTGGCGGACATTGACAAGGACACTGTTGACTTCATCCCGAACTACGACGGCCACAGCCAGGAGCCAGTGGTGTTGCCTGCGCGCCTGCCCAACCTGCTGCTGAATGGCGCGGCGGGCATCGCCGTCGGCATGGCGACGAACATCCCGCCACACAATCTGCGCGAGTTGTGCGACGGCATTACCTGGCTGATTGACCACCCAGATGCGGCGACCGAGGACCTGACGCGCATCATCCGTGGGCCAGACTTCCCCACGGGCGGCATCATTCAGGGTCGCGAGGGCATCCGGCAGGCCTACACGACCGGGCGCGGGCGCATTGTCGTGCGTGCGAAGGCCCACACCGAGGAGACCGAGCGCGGCAAGGTAAGCATCATCGTCACCGAGCTGCCGTATCAGGTCAACAAGGCCGATCTGGTTAAGAAGATCAGCGAGTTGGCGCGCGACAAGAAGATTGACGGCATCACCGATGTGCGCGACGAGTCCGACCGCCAGGGCATCCGCGTAGTGATTGACCTGCGACGCGATGCGCGGCAGATCAGCGTGCTGAATCAGCTCTTCAAGTACACCTCGATGCAGACGACCTTTGGCGCGAACGTGCTGGCGCTGGTGGACAACCAGCCGCGCACCCTGACGCTCAAGGCGATCTTGCAGCACTACATCGCCTATCGCGAGCAGGTCATCCTGCGGCGCACACGCTTCGATCTGGCCAAAGCCGAGGCGCGCAAGCATATCCTCGACGGCTTGACGACCGCCCTGGAGAACCTCGACGCGGTGATCGAGACGATTCGCCGCTCGCAGAATCGTGAGACCGCCTCGAACAACCTGCGCACCCGCTTCAAGTTGAGCGAAGAGCAGACGAAGGCGATCCTCGATATGCAGCTTGGCCGCCTGGCCGCGCTCGAACGCAAAAAGGTTCAGGACGAGCTGGTTGAGATCAAGCGAGCCATCGGCGAATTGCAGCGCGTGCTGAACAGCATCGCTGAGGTGCGCGCGCTCATCAAACAGGACCTCCTGGAACTGCGCGAGAAGTATGGCGACCCGCGCCGCACCGAGATCGCCGAGCTTGAGGCGGCTGACTTCACCGAGGAAGACCTCATCCCCAACGACGAGGTGGTGGTGACACTGACGCAAAACGGCTATATCAAGCGCATTGTGACGAAGGAGTATCGCGCGCAGCGACGCGGCGGTCGCGGCTCACGCGGCATGGCGACACGCGAGGACGATACCGTCCGGCATCTGCTCTGCGCCCACAACCACGACTCGCTGCTCTTCTTCACGAATCGCGGGCGTGTCTTCCAGTTGAAGACGTGGGGGCTGCCTGATGTCGGGCGCGCCGCCAAGGGCGAGCATATCCGCAACCTGATCGGCATTGACCAGGATGAGGCGGTCACAGCGGTCGTCTGCGTGCCGAAGTTCATCGCACGCGACTACATGGTGATGGCGACCAAGCGTGGCGAGGTCAAGAAGACCAGCCTCGATGAGTTCGCCGTCGTGCGCAGCCTGGGTCTGATCGCGATGGACCTGGAGCCAGGCGACGAACTCATCGGCGCACGGCTGGTCAGCGCGAACGATACCGTGCTGCTGGTGACGGAGCGCGGGCAGGCGATTCGCTTTGAGGTGCAGGAGCTACGCGCCGCCTCGCGCACCAGCGGTGGTGTGCGCGGCATCCGGGTGGAGAATCACGATCAGGTGGTGGCGCTCTGCGCAGTGCCAGAAAACGCCAACCCAGAGCTACTGGTGGTCACCTTCAATGGCTATGGCAAGCGCACCCCGCTCAACGAGTATCCCGTGCATGGGCGCGGCGGCGGCGGTGTGATTACCGCGCGACTGACCGACAAGACGGGGTCGCTGGCGGTGGCGCGCATCCTGACCGAGGACGATCTCGACCTGATGATCATCTCCGCTGAGGGAACCGTCATCCGCACCGACTGGCATACCGTCGCGCAGACCTCGCGCCCGACGCAGGGTGTGCGGCTGATGCGCCTCGACGCGGGCGACCGCGTGGTGGCGGCGGCGACCATCTTTGGCGACGACGACGATGATGCGCTGCAAGCGACACTCCTCGTCGAAGGCGATGACGACGACGACGAGCCGACCGGCAAATAGCGGTCGCTCGTCGCAGCAGGCGGCTGGCGCGATATGGTATACTTGAAGTCCATATCGCGCCAGCGTCGGCCAGCTTGCGAGACGACGCAGCGTTGCTGTGCGAGCAAGCAATCAGGACAGGGCAACCAACCAGCGCGACTCAAGACAGACAGGGGACGAGAGAGACATGGCAAAGAAGGGCGAGCTTTCTAAGACGGCGCGCGCCTCGATGGCGCAGCGCGACGATACCAACTTCGCGACCGACCGCATCTGCGAGCAGTGCGGCGAGCGCATCATGCTCAAGGAGCTGATGCCGGTGAAGGTGGTTGGTCAGGGGATGGTGTACTACCACAAGAACCACTTCGCCGCCTCCTAACCGCTCGATCACTGGCGGGCCAGGCGCGGAGCATCGAGGCTCTACGCCTGGCTCGGATCAGAAAAGCCTCCGCAGTGTGCGGAGGCTTTTCTGTCGGCTGATGAGCAGACAGGCATCATACCAGTGATGATGTCGCTCTAACTTTGACGGACACGTCTATCTTCGGTAGTATCTACAAGAACAGCTTTGTTTCTTCCTTCAGAGGTTCGGCATGTCAATCGTCTCGCGAGCGCTCCATCCACAGAGCCAGCGACAATCAGACCCACGAGCGAACGTCGTGACGCAGCGCCACAGCACCTTTGCGGCGCTGCGTTTCCGTAACTTCAAGCTCTTCTGGCTGGGGCAGATCATCTCTGTCACTGGCACCTTCATGCAGAGCACAGCGCAGCAGTGGCTCGTACTGACGCTCTCGAAGAGTCCGTTGGCGCTGGGCATCACTGGCGCGCTGCAGTTTGGCCCATCGCTGCTGCTCGGCCCCTTCGCAGGTGGACTGATTGACCGCTACCCTCGTCGCTCGATTCTCTATGTGACTCAGGTGTCGCAGGGCATCCTGGCGGCGGCGCTCTGGCTCGACACGCTTTCCGGCTTTGTGCAGCTCTGGCATGTGTATGTGCTGGCGCTGCTGCTGGGCCTCTTCACGGCGATAGACAACCCGACACGCCAGGCGTTTGTGAGCGAGATGGTGCCAACCTCGCACCTGCTCAACGCCATCTCGCTGAACTCCGTGCAGTTCAATGTCGCGCGCATCGTCGGCCCAGCCATCGCCGGAGGGATGATCGCGCTGCTTGGCATCCCGCTGATGTTCCTGCTCAATGCGATCAGTTTCGTCGCCGTCATCATCGGCCTATGGATGATGCGCGCGAAAGACCTCTATAACATTCCACGCCGCCCCGACGCCTTGCATGGGCTGCGGGCGATGAGTCAGGGCGTACGCTTCATCTGGGCCGACCGCGACGTGCGCATCACCTTTCTGCTGATTACGGTGGTCGGCACGCTGGGCTTCAATTTCAATGTGCTGCTGCCCCTGCTGGCCTCTGATACGCTGCATGCCGGCGCAGCGGAGTTTGGGCTGCTGACCTCAGCGCTGGGCGCGGGCGCGCTGGCGGGCGCGCTGATGCTGGCGCGGCGCGGTGGCAAGCCGACGCACCTGATGCTGGCAGGAACCGCCGCGCTCTTTGGCCTGATGGAGGCGCTCACTGGCCAGACGACCTCGCTGGTTGTCACGCTGCTCTTCATCGCGGCGACAGGCGCCATGATGAGCACCTTCTCGGCCTCGGCGAACACCACTGTGCAGCTCTCCGCGCCGCCTGAGATGCGTGGCCGCGTGATGAGTGTCTACACGACGATCTTCATTGGCAGCACTCCGGTAGGCAATCTGGCGACCAGCAGCATCGCAGCGGCGATGGGCGTGCCGTTCAGCTTCGCCTTCACCGGGCTGCCATGCATTGCGGCGGCGGGCGTCGCGGCGTGGCTCTGGCGGCGCGAAAAGTTGACCCAGCGCGCTCCTTCGTCGGTGGTGGTAGTGGATAGCACGGAGGCTGCGATGACCGCGATGGCAGAGACACGCCTGAGTACGGGTGTGCTGCCCGAGTCGCTCGCCAGCGCCAGCGGCATCCATCGCGCGCCCAGCGCGCCTACACGCAACGCCGACTAAGAACAGTTTGCGAGAGTAGCCGCCGATAGCGCGTAGTCACGACAGTGGGCGCAGCCCCAGACGACGCACAGTGGCTCGCATGGCCCGCTACTCACATCAGCGAGGATATAACCGCATGAAGGCGCTCAAGACAGGCAACCTGGCGCTCCTATTCCTGCTCGAGCTGTGCATGCTCGCCGCGCTGGCATTCTGGGGATTCCACATGGGCGGCAGCCTGATGGTGAAGCTGGCGCTGGGCATCGGCGCGCCGCTGCTGGCCGCGATTGTCTGGGGCATCCTCATGGCTCCGAGGGCGGCGATCAAGCTGCCCACCCCGGCGCATCTGGCGCTCTTTCTGGTGATCTTCGGCGCGGCGGCGCTGGCGCTCGCCGTGGCTGGCCAGCCGCTGCTCGCCGTCATCTTCATAGCGCTCTCGATCTTGAGCAAGGCGCTGACCTACGTCTGGCGCTGACCTACGTCTGGCGCTAACATCCCGAATGGCTGCTGTGCCGCGCCTCAACGTGCGCTGGGACGAGGGTCGCCGCATGCTATACTGACGGGACGGCGCGCGAGCCAGCCAGACGACCGGGAGGATGTGACTGGATGAGTGACGATCAGGTTCAGGGGTCGCTCTTTGGCGAAGCGCCGCTGGCGCCACGTAGCGCTGGGCGCGCAGCCGCGAGCCGCCCGCAGCCCGTGGAAGGCGCGCCGGAGGGCGATCAGACGCCTGCGCATGCGCAGCCGCTCGCCCAGCGCATGCGGCCGCGCACGCTCGATGAGGTGGTCGGCCAGCAGCATCTGCTGGCGCCAGGGCGCGCGCTGCGCCGCAGCATCGAGAGCGACCACACGCCGTCCATGATTCTCTGGGGGCCACCGGGCAGCGGCAAGACGACCATCGCCAGCGTCATCGCGCAGACGACACAGGCGCGCTTCGTACCATTGAGCGCGGTGACAGCGGGTGTGGCCGATCTGCGCCGCGTGGTGGACGATGCGGCCAAGCTGCTGCGCGCCACCGGACGCCACTCGATCCTCTTCATTGACGAGATTCACCGCTTCTCGAAGTCGCAGCAGGACGCGATTCTGCCGCATGTGGAGCGTGGCACGGTGACGCTGATCGGCGCGACGACCGAGAACCCCTCCTTCGAGGTCAATGCGGCGCTGCTCTCGCGCTCGCGCGTCTACACCCTGCACGCGCTCAGCGACGACGACATTCTGGACCTGCTGCGGCGGGCGCTGAGTGACGAGTCGCGTGGCCTGGGCGCCGCGCGCATCAGCCTCACTGACGACGCGCTTGGCTATATCGCCAATATGGCCAATGGCGACGCACGCGCAGCGCTGAATCTGCTGGAGTTGGGGGCGAGTGTCAGCCTGCCACAACCCGATGGCGCCAGGCTGCTCGATCTGCCAACCGTCGAGGACGCGGCGCAACATCGCGCGCTGCTCTATGACAAGGGCGGCGAGGAGCATTACAACCTGATCTCGGCGCTGCATAAGGCGCTGCGTGGCTCCGACCCCGATGCGGCGGTCTACTGGCTGGCGCGTATGCTGGAGTCTGGCGAAGACCCACTCTATATCGCGCGGCGGCTGGTGCGCTTCGCCACCGAGGATGTGGGACTGGCCGACCCACACGCCCTGCCGCTCTGCATGGCGGCGCAGCAGGCGGTTCACTTCATCGGGGCGCCAGAGGGCGCGCTAGCGCTGGCTGAGGCGGCGATCTATCTGGCGACCGCGCCCAAGAGCAACGCCATCTATCGGGCATACAGCGCCGCCTGCGAGGACGTGCGGGCGACCCGCAATGATCCCGTGCCACTGCATCTGCGCAATGCGCCAACACGGCTGATGAGCGAACAGGACTACGGCAAGGGCTACATCTATGCGCACGATAGCTACGGCGGCGCGCCTGACCCGGCGGACCCCCAGCGCCCACCGCCGCAACGCCTGCAAGGCTACCTGCCCGAACGCCTCGCCGAGCGCGCCTATTACCAACCTGGCGAGCAGGGCGCCGAGGCGTCGCTGGCTGCCTGGCTCCGCCGCCGACGCCAGACCACGCCGCCAGAACCACCAGCGTCTGAATAACCCCCACTATCGAACGAAAACCCCTCTCCCGCCGCAGCGGGGGAGGGGTTGGGGAGGGGGCCGCGTCGAACCTAGTTGTGTGCGGTCATCTGCGTCTCGCTGGCGCGCAGACGATGGCTCAGCACCGTCAGCAGCTTGATGCTGATGTCTGGGGCCTCACGCAGCGACGCACGGAAGTCCCAGACGGGGATGACGATGGCCTTCGTCGGCTCGGTCGCCACGACAGTCGCTGTGCGCGGCATATCGTCGAGCAGCGACATCTCGCCAAGGGCGGCGCCACGGCCAAAGTCGCCCAACTCGCGCGTTTCGCCGTCAGCCGTCGCCTGGTTCACATGCACCGAGCCGGCTGTAATGATGAATAGCCCCACACCCGTTTCACCCTGGCGCAACAGCGTCGCGCCAGCAGGATACTCGCGTTCTCGCGCGTTTGCCGCGAGAACGGTGAGTTCACGCCGTGTAAGTCCTTGGAACAATGGCACTTGAGCCAGCGCGTCTTCGAACAAGGGATATGCTCCATTTCTCTGCAAGCGGCTTCTGCGACATGGGAAAGCGCGTCTTGATGGAGTGTACACCACAACGCGGGCAGACGTGAGTCGCTGCCTGCCCGCACTATGGTCTACTCTGCGCTGTGTTGTAGGTCTGGCTCGTTATTCGCCGTAGTCACCGCGACCTCGACCACGCTGCGGATCAGGGTCCTGGTCGGGCCACTCGGGCAGGCGGTTGCGTGTCGGCGATCCGTTCCCGTTCTGGGCGCCCTGGCGTGGGCCTGAGACCGGGCCGCGTATGCCGCGCGTGCGGGCTGGAGGCGGCGCAGAGGGATCAGGGCGCGATGGGCCAACATATCCGCCAGTTGGGAACTCCGGAAGTGGCGGCATCGGCATGCCAATATCGCCGCCAGCGTCGCCACCATAGGAGCGCCGTCCACCGAATGGCCCGCCATCCATTGGCCCACTGGCAGGGTTCATCATGCCATAGTTGTCCACCGGGTTATGCGGCGGCGGTCCGAGCGGAGGCAATCGGTCCGAACCACTCATCCCGCCCATGCCGTTCATGCCACCCATGCCGTTCATCCCGCCCATGCCATTCATGCCACCCATCTGGCCCTGCCCCATGCCGCCCATCTGCCCCATGCCGCCCATCTGCCCCATCTGCCCCATGCCGCCCATCTGGCCAAGTGAGCCAGATGAGGGAGCGCCTGCGGGTCGGCCATACATGCCGTTCATCCCGCCCATCTGCCCCATCTGCCCCATCTGCCCCATGCCTGCCATCTGCTGGCCCATCTGCCCCATGCCATTCATGCCGCCCATCTGCCCCATGCCAGCGCCGCTGAGGTCGGCGGCTGTCCCTGGCATGCGACCCATGTGCTGGCCACCGCCGAAGCGCATGCTCTGATCGCTGCGCGCTCCGGTCATCGCCCGCTGTCCCATCGGGGCGCCCATTCCGTAGGCGGACATCTGGCCCATCGAGGGCTGCGACATGATCTGACCAGCGCTCGCCATCGCGCCGACCATCGCAGGCTCCATCTCCGCCATGGTTGGTTCCTGCGGAGCGGAGCGGATGCGCTGCACGCCGACGAGCTGTTGCAGGTCAGCGATAACCTCGTCGAGCCGCGCCGCGCTGTCGGTCGCTTCATGCGAGCTAGCGGCTACTTGCTCGGCGATCTCGATAACCGCCTGCATGGCGCTCGTCATGCGGTCGTATTGCTGAGCCTCCTGGCGGCTTGAAGCGCTGATGTCGCGCACCGACCGCGTGATGAAGGCCAGAATCGAGTCAATCTGCATCGGCGAGATTTCGGCGCGCTTCTGGATGACCTGGTTGCCCATCTGGGCCAACTGATCGGTGCGGTGTGAGATGTCGCGTGTGGTCTCGGCGAAGTTCTGCAGCGCCTTGTTGATGGAGTTGACCGCCCAGACCTGCTGCTGCGAGCCACCCGCCTGCTGCGCGGCGATAGCGCCGATGCGCTCCGAGGCGCTGATGACCTGCCGCGCGACGTTTTGCAGCGTGGTGATGATCGCGGCGCCGAAGAGCAGCGCGAAGATCACGCCGGCGATCATGATAATGAGACCGAGCAGCAACAACTGAATCGTCGTCGAGCGCTGGAAGGTCGTCACTGTGTCGAGCGGCACGCCGACAGCCAGCACACCAATCAGGCGCTGCTGCGGATTAAGCAACGGATAGTAATCGGTGTAATACTGCTGGCCCGCGAAGGGGACGACACCCAGCCACTCTTTCGGCGTCGCGGTGTTGAGCGCCATGTTGCCAGCGGCGTCCTGCTCGATCCGATTGCCCACCAGGCGCGACACGCCGCCAGTGCTATTCGTCGCTGAACCATGCAGCGTTGTGGAGACGCGCGTGCAGGAGCCGGTCGGCCCGACCGCATTGGCGCACTGATAGATGCTGACAAATCCACCGATCAGCTGCTGCACCTGGTCTACATAGTCCACGTCACCATTCAGCTGATATTTGCCGAATTGGCCAGTGGTGGTGAACGTGCTGAGGTCTTTGCCGGCTGTGGGGGAATCGGTGACGAGCTGGTTATTCGACGAGATGGAGATGTTCTGGCCATACTGCGTCTGCAAGACCAGCAAGGCAATCTTCATGTTCTGCTGTTCTTGCGTGTGCGTCTGCTGCAATGCGTATTGCTGAATCGCGTTATTCGCAATGAACAGGGTGGCGCCCGTACTCAACAGCGCGCCCAGCAGCAACGTGAGGGTAAGTTGCGCTCGTATACCCAGACGAAACCGTCGTCGTCCCATGATGACTCGTCCTCCTCCGCTCGTCTGGGCTCAGCCGAACCGGACGATCAGGATGCTGACAGCAAATATGTGGCGCATGACATCAAGGTGAGCGCATCGCGCACGCCGAAGCGCGCAGCGGAAGCGAACGCCCCATCATTCAGGGGCCATGCGCGTAAGTGTCTCTATTGTAACGTATGAGCGGCGTCACGTCTCACTAGAGCAGTACGAGTCCTAGAATGCGCAAGTGATTGAGCACGGAATACAGCTCGGTGTCGCTGCGACGGGTGAGTTTGACCAGGTCAGAGATGGTACGCTGACCATCTACAAGCAACAAGACCATCCGCTCGCGTCGGTCGAGCGGGAGCTGATCAACCTGCTCTGAGAGCGACGTGCGCCGTGGGCGCGCGAGCAACTGCTCTGGCCGCAACGGCAGCGGGGGGGTAGCGGTCGCGGTGGAACTGTATCCAGCCGATCCAGCGGGATTCGCGTAGGGGTCGGGCGCCCCCTGATAGCCATAGCCCGGATACCCCGACGGATCCGTATCGAAGTATCCCGGTGAGGAGACATCGCCAGATGCGCTAAAGTCGGGGAGTGGTGAGAGCGGGCCGAGTGAACTGGTGGAAGGGTAGCCATAGGATGGCCACGAGCCTGCCGTGCTGGGAGGTGGGTTGCTGGGCGCATAGGAGGGGGTGGACTGTTGCTGCTGCGGGAGCGACGGATAGTTTGGGTCTATATCAGCCGCCACCTCATCAAACAGGTACATGCACTCGCCCCAGTTCGAGAGAGCATTGAGGGCCGTGCCGCCTGTGAGCGAGCCGAGCAAGGCCGAGACTGGCTCACCCGCGATGAACCGAATCTGCCCAATCTCGCGCTGTGGCCCCTGCCCGCGTGTGGCGCGCAGGATGCCGCTCTGCTTCGAGAGCGTCACCATCTGTACGACATTACTCAGCCGGGTCGTCGTGGTGAATCGAGAAGCCATTGGCACACTCCCTGCGCGGACGTTCTCGTCCGCGCGTTCACACCAAGCTCGCGAGCGCTCGGAAGTGTGCTGTCACCGATGACAGGATCACATAATCGCGCTCGAAGACGATTCCATTACTGTCACATGCGCAGGTGCAGCGGCGCAATGCCACTGCATTCCACAGCAGTGATGCAATCAGGTACGTCAGGGACGTTGGGTACAGGGGCCAACAGGCGCCGAATGACCTTCACGCTCCCGGTGAGCGGCCGTTGCCCGTGTCTGGGTGACGCCACCACCGCAATAAACAACGACCTGGCCAGCATGGGCAATCTGTGAGCCTACCTTAGCACACATGTCAAGAGAGCGCCACTGGGCCACAGCGCCAGGTGGTGGCGCTGGCTCTAGCGCGCAGGTGTTTCGACCGTCGCTGGCTGCGTCTCGGTCGCTGATGTGTCGTCGCGCTCAAGCTCCGCAAGGCGTTGGCGTAGTTGCTCTGCCAACTGACGATATTCGAGCGCACGCTGCTCGTCCCACTTCGGCATGATCGCCTCGCGTCCGCCGTTGCCGACAGCGCGATCAATCAGGCCCGCGTAGAACTCATACGCCTGTATCTGGAGCCGGAGCAACTCCTTTTCATCCGCAGGCTGCTGTGCCATGTTTTCCCTCCACTCGGCCAAGCGGTAGGCGCGCTGATCGCGAGAGCGCTATTTTCGCCATATGCGCCAGGCGAACGGCGCGCTGCGTGCGCAGCCACCTTCGCAAGACCGAACGCATGATTGGCCTCAGGGTAGCACAGCCTTGCCGATGGGTCAAGAGATGTCGCCTGACCCATCGCGCTGCGTGCAAGCGGCAGGCGCCGCGCATGCGCGGAGTGGGGCGCGGCGTCGAGAGCGTGTCCTCGCTGCGCCCGACGCCTTCTTATGTCGCGCAACAGGTTAGCGCGTCTGCGTATCCGTCTCGTCGCGCGGCACGCTCGGCGCCTCACCTGCCGTTGACGTCGGTGTGGACGGAGCGCCCGCGCTGCCGAACGCTTCGGGGGCGAACAACTCTGAGACACGCAACGAGCCGGGAGCCGCGTCTGGCGCGGGTGGCTCTGGCGGCAGGCTGGCCTGCGCGGCGGCCAACCGCGCATCGGTGTCGAGCGGATGGGTGGCAGTGCGCCGTGGGATGCTCGCGGAGCCAGGGCGCGCCATTCCTGCGCCGCCCATCTCATCGTCCAGGTCGGCGCTCGCCCCAGAGGGGCTGGCAAGCTGCTGCATCTGCTCTGCCCCGCGCTCGGTGGCGTCCATCGCCTGGTTGACCCAATCAATGTGCATGCCCGTGCGGCGCACATGCTTGCTGAGCACGCCAATGTCATGGACAAAGGTCTGGACCGCGCGCGCTTCCTCGCTGGTCTGTAGCTGAAGCAAGCTGAGCAGCAGCCAGGCGTCCGTCAGGCTAGCTGGCAGCTCGCCCTGCGACGCGACGGACGACCCAGCAGCGCCAGCGTCGTCTGCAGCGGCTTCACCACTGGCGCTGTCCGACGGCGCTAGCGGGCGTATCGCTGGCAGCGGCGCTGTCAGTGGCGAAATGCCAGCCGCGTTGGGGTCAACGGGATCGAGGGCGCGGAACTCATTCGTATAGCGATTCAGGATGCCAAGATCGGCGCCAAGACCAGCGAGATCGCCGGTTGTAGCGGAGTCTCGTCCAGGCGACTCACGCAGCGAACCATCCGCCAGCTCGCTCTGGATCAACTCAGGCGGCAATATCAGCGCCAGCGCGCGGCGCGCCTGCGCCAGCAGATCGGCCTGGCGGACCGCCGTCTGATTGAGCATCTCGACGAGCGACACCAGCTGACCTGCGATTGCCTGGGCCTGCGCCGACTCGTTCGCGGTATTCACCAGCACTTCGCGGCTGTGCCTGAGCGAGTTCGAGATCTCCGCCGCGACCTCTTGCAGGCGCGCCTGGCGGCGCGCATTCATCGTCTGGGCCTGGCTGAGCGCGGCGCGCACCGAGTACAGCGCGCTATCAGTCGGCGTCTCACCCGGCACGGATGGCATCGCGCCAGTCGCGAGCCGCCCAGCCATCTCCACCAGCGGCACGGCCTGGGCCTTCATGCTCTGCACCTGCCGTTCGAGATCATTGGTGGAGCGCAACTGCTGGATGAGCAGATTCAAGCTCAGCGCCAACGGCGCCAGCTCACCCTCGGAGATCTCAATGCGGGTGTCGTATTCGTGCGCCAGCGCGTTCGATACTGCCATCTGGATGGCGCCGACATCCTGTGTGAGCAGGCTCCGCTGCTCGTTCATCCTGCTCTCAGCCGCCGAGAGGCGCGCCTGTGTGAAGCGCAGGTCTTCGTCGGCCTGTGCGCTTTTGAGCGTCTCATACATGAACTGCGCCAGCCGCCAGGCCAGGAACCCGATGAACGCTTCAAGCCCCAGCGCATAGACCATCACGAGATAGGCGTCGTTGAGTTGGCTGGAGGCGTCGCTGCCAAGCGCCAGCGCCAGCAAAATGGCGCTGGCAGTGACGATAGCGGCGGCTGAGGCTACCAGCAGCGTCAATTCAGGCGAGAGGAAGAGGCCTGCCTCCAGAATGATCGGCAGAAAGAGCATGGCCGCCTGCGCTGTGTGCGCGCTGTCGTAGCTCAAGCTGGCGGTGACGAAGACCTGCGCCGCTGTGGCCAGCGCGCCACCGCCGATCAGCATGTAATACGCGACATCCAGGTCACGGCGCAGACGATTGAACAGGAAGGCGGCAAGGTAGAAGACCAGCGCGACACCCAGTGTGAGCAGCACCGGCAGATTGGGCGCCGGGATCACGTAGCCAGGAACGACCATCAGGGTGATGAGCGCCTGCGCCAGCACGACCGTATTGGCCAGCCAGGCCCGCCGCTGTTTGCGCAGCGTCTCGCCTCTGATGCGCTCTTCTATCAGCCCTGAGAGCTGCAAACGCTGCGGCTGTGAACGCGGCCCCGGTACCGGCTGCGAACGCGAACCACGCAGGGGCTGCGAGGGTGGCGCGGTCATCAATGGATGTGAGCGTGGAGCGCCGGTCGGCTGCGAGCGCGAGTCGCGCAGGGGCTGCGAGGGCGGCGCGGTCATCAGCGGATGTGAGCGTGGCCCGGCGGTGGGGCGCGCTGTCGTGGCGCGTCGCGCATCTGGGGGGTTCTGCATGGTCGTTCTTGTCGCGTGGCGCGCCACAGCGGCTCATTGCTGAGCGCGCGGACGGACACGCGCCTCCTTCCAGTCAACGGTATATGAGTGCGGTCGCTCGCAGGTTGCGCGAAGCCTCGACGCCCTGGACCGACATGGCCTGAGCGACCTGGAATACGTGGAATCGGCGGGGAATGCCAGCAAACGTGGCGCGCTTCCTGGGTCGTGATAGCGGTATTGTAGGCGAGGGGCGCCGCAGTGGCAAGGGGAAGGCGTGGATCGGCGTCTGCGCTAGCCCAGATAGCGCCTGCTTCACTGCCCGAATGGGCTGCTCTGGGCGCCCGCCGGATAGTACTATCGCAGCGTGACTGCGTGAGCGCGCTCCAGCGGTCGTCCAGCGCAGCGACAGTTACTGCGCCTGCATAGCGTGTGGCAGGCCAGCCTCAAAGCAGTAGTAGATGGTCTGATACGGTTCGCGGAAGGCGATAACCTCATCCGCTACCTGTTCGGGCGCCGCGCCCTCGACCAGCACGCGCGCGATAAAGTCGGCGATGGCGCCCATCTCAGCCTGTCCCATGCCAAGCCGGGTGACTTCGGTCGAGCCGATGCGCAGACCGCCTGGGTGATCCCATTGCTCTGCGCTGTCATCGGGTATCAGATTCTTGTTGGTGATGATATTCGCGCGGGCAAGCCGCTGGGCGACCTCTAATCCGCCGCCGAACTGGCGCACGTCGGCGATCACCTGATGGGTGGTCGTATACCCCTTGTGAGCGCCCAGCATGGGAATGCCGCGTTGGGCCAGCGCGGCCCCCAGCGCCTGCGCATTCTGCACGATCTGCGCCATATACTGCCGCCCAAACGCGATCATCTCCGCAGCCGAGACAGCCAGCGCGGCGACGCGATTGACCTGATGCGTGGCGGCGAGCACGGGAAAGACCGCGTGCGTGAGCGGCTCAGTCAGCGCTGGATCATCCCACACGAGGATGCCACTCTGTGGACCGCTGAAAGTCTTGCCAGCCGAGCCAGTCATTACTGCCGCGCCCTCGCTGAGTGGCGCCTGGAACTGGCCGCCCGCGACCAGCCCAAGCTGATGCGCTCCATCGAAGTAGATGCGACCACCCCACTCCGCCACGATGTCGGCCATCGCGCGGATAGGGAACGGGAAGAGCGTCATCGAGGCGCCAAGCGCAACCAGCTTCGGTTGGACGAGCCGTGCGACCTTGGCGAAGAGATCGAGGTCTACCGTCAACTCCACCGGATCAAACGGCACATCCACAATATGCAGGCCACGCACGCCCGCCGGACCATCGGGACGATTGCTCGAATGCCCACCAATCGGCTGCGGCAGGCTCATGATCAGATCGCCGGGCTGGGTCATCGCGGTATAGACGGCGAGATTGCCGATCATGCTGGCCACCAGGCGGTGGTCGGCATAGCGGGCGTGAAACGCCTGCTTGAGCAGTTCGACACACAGCGCCTCGATCTCGTCAATATGGCGTGTGCCTGCGAACCAGCGATTGACCGGACCAATGTGGCCCTCGGCTGCGCGTGTTCCCACTTCCGATGCAAGCAGCGCGCGCACGGTAGGGCTGGTGGGCGCCTCAGGCGCGAGCAGGTTGAGACATTGCCGCCCACGCCACGCTTCATTGCGCTTCACAGCCGCTACGACCGCCTGCGCCATCTCGGCGGGCGACTGGCAGGCGTCCAGGGTTTGCCGCGCCAGGCTAAGGGTCGCCGCGTCGTGTACCTCTGGTTGCGCAGGTGGAACGACAGGAGTCGCAGGAGTTGCGGGCTTGTACGGTGCGCTCGCCATGTGTGATGTTCTCCTCAAGCTCTACGCGAAGCGATTTGCAGGTGATGGGCGGAATGCGCTCGTGCTTCCCACCGTCGCGGGCGCGCCAATACGGTCGCTACGCCTGCCGCGCCGTGTCGTCGGTGTGGCCGCCATCGCCTGCGTCGTCGGCATCAGAGAGCGATGAGACGATCAGACGACCCAGGCTCAACCAGTTCTCCTCGACCAGGGTGGCGACCGCGAGCGCATCCTGACGCTGGCACGCGGCGATGATGGCCGCATGCTGCTGCACGGATTTGTAGCCAGCGAGCGACCCGAACTGCGCATATTCGAGACGACGCACCTTTGGCATGATGCGCTCCAGCGTCCGCACGATTTCACCGTTCGCCGCCGCCCGCAGCAACACAGCATGGAATCGGTCGTCCGCCTGGATGGCCTGGAGGATTGTCGCGCGCTCAGCCCCGGCGACCACTGCGGCCAGCGCCTCATTGGCTGCGCGCATCTCGGCGACATCGTGCGCAGCCAGTCGGCTGACGCCCTGGCGCGCCGCCAACGCGTGCAGCGCCGCCACAACAGGAAACGCATCGCGCGCCGCCTGAGCGTCGAGCGGGGCGACGCGCGTCAGGGCGCGGGGTGATGTCTGCACCAGCCCTTCATCGTCGAGCCGTTGCAGCGCTTCGCGTACCGGTGTGCGACTGACGCCAAGCTGCGTCGCCAACAGTTGATCGCGCAGCCGCTGACCCGGCGCCAGTTCGCCTGTAACGATGGCGTCGCGCACGGCTCCGTAGACCCGCTCGCGCAGCGACCGACTTTCGAGCGTCATGAGCGTATTCATGAATGTGATATATCACATGCGCCTCACACCGTCAATGGCAGATCTGGCGGAGGCGCTCAGCGCCGCTTGCGTCGCCCGGTGTCTATCGCGTACACTGATGCTACATCTGCACGCTGGCCGGCGTGGCGGAACGGTATACGCGGCGGTCTCAAAAACCGCTCCTGGCAACGGGTTAAGGGTTCGAATCCCTTCGCCGGCACCCCCAAACTACGATCTATGCGACAGTCCCCCAAAACCACTCCCGGCGCCGGGGTATGGGTTCGAATCCCTTCGCGGGCGCCCTGAACTGATTCAATTGTAACCTTCGAGCGTCGGCCAGAGTGGCTGGCGCTCGGTTCATACGCTAGCGCTGAGCGGTGGGTCAACGGGCGGCGTCATGCCAGGCTGGCGACGGCAAGCTGGCTGCGCGCGACCTCCTCCATGCGCCGCAGTGGGCCAGGGAACCGTTGCAGCAGTGGTGTGGGGTCGAAGGTCATATCGTGCGTATCCATGTAGGCGCCGGTCGCGATCTGCCGACTAAACGCAGGGTTGATGAGGCGCATCAGCAGACACATCGCCTGCATGGCTGGCAGGGGAATGTGCTGTTTCTTGACTGTGCGCCCCGTCACCCGCTCGATCAGTTCCACCACCTGCTCGAGCGAAAGGTTCTCTGGGCCGCCCACCTCAATCGTGAGATTACGGGCCTGGGGGTCCAGCAAACCGATCAGCGCAAAGCGCGCGACATCGTCCACGGAAACGAAATTGAGAGGATTGACTGCGCGCCCAAAGAGCAGGGCTTGCCCGCGCTTGAGCATCGGCTCGGCGATGATCGTGAGCCATAGCTCCATGAATGCCGTCGGGCGCACAATCGTATAGCTGAGTCCGGACGTCTTGAGCGCTTGCTCTGTGGCAAACTTGCAGCGAAAAAGGTCGATGGGGTGGTCAGCGCGCGCTCCGTGAATGGACATCATGACAACATGGTTCACGCCCGCCGCGCGGGCAGCGGCAATCAGCTGGCGCCCGCCCCGCTCATCGACCGTTTGCGGCGTATTATCACCCCGGCTGTCGAACGCATGGGCAGCGCTCAATACGGAGTCTATCCCCTGGCAGGCCCGCGCGATTGAGGTTTCGTCGCGCAGGTCGCCCTCAACGACTTCTGCGCCCGCGTGCGCCAGTTCAGCGAGTTTGCCTGGCGTGCGGCTCATCGCCCGGACCGTGTGGCCCTCCGCCAGGAGGCGCCGCGTGACGAGGCCACCCAGACGCCCACGTGCTCCCACGACGAGGATCATGTCCTGCTCCTTCTGGTTCATGTGGTCATCACGCGCTGTTATGGCAGCTCGTTGACGCACAGATAGACGAATGCGTCACCAATGCGCTGTGGTCGTCCCTGTGTCTGCGGCGACGGGGGGACGACTCTGCCTTCAAAGACGCAGAAGGCGTCACAGAGCCAGCGATAGCGCGGATCATCGGCCTCGAATGTCACCCGCATGAGCTGGTCGCCGACGGGGCCGTCTGGTGTCTCCGACCAGACCACGCGCCCTTTCATCGAGAACACAATGGCGGTTCCGTCGTCCGTTGTGATAACTCCCTGGATGTCGGGGAGCATAACGCCATCGCTGCGACGGCGTGGATGATTGAACCAGCGCACCACACCCCGGAGTTGGTCGCCTTCGGCGACGCCCTCGCCGCCGCCGAAGGCAGCGGCCTCTTGCGTGCCATATGGCTGCACAAAGGCGGTGGGGCTGGTCTGGGTCAGATTTAGTGTACACAGCTTCGTTGTGCGCATGACACATCCCTCATCGCTCAGTAGCGATTGATTCAGCGAGCGCAAATGGTCGCTGGCGCCTTGGCCGCCTGGTCGCCGATGCGCGCTTACCGTCACCTGCTCGAAGGATACACGCCGCCCTGGCCGAACGCCACACACAATGCTCACCTTTTCCCCACATGCTCGCCCACGAAGGCTGCTATACTGAGGGCCAGCGACATCACGAACATCAGTAACCGAGACTCCGTGAGTGGCGGTCGCCTGGATATGACAGAGCAGTCGAGATTTGGCGCTATCCTCAAACGCTATCGTGTGGCGGCTGGACTCTCGCAGGAGGCGCTTGCCGCGCGGGCGAGCCTCAGCGCGCGCGCAATCTCGGACCTGGAGCGTGGACTGCATCGCACTCCGCACCCTGGCACCATTGACCTGCTGGCTACCGCGCTTGCCCTGGCGCCAGATCAGCGCGCCGTCCTCCTGGCGGAGGCCCATCCACCTGCGCCGCTCTCCACGGCTGAGCCACCGCCACGCCGTTTGCCAGCCGCGTCCACCGCGCTGATTGGCCGCGACCAGGAGCGACGCCATGCGCAGACGTTGCTGCTTGAGCAAGGCTGCCGTCTGCTGACCCTGGTTGGTCCGGGCGGCGCGGGCAAGACACGTCTGGCGCTCGACATTGCGGAGAACCTCGCCACGGAGTTTGCTGATGGCGTGATCTTCGTGGACCTGGCGCCCGTGCGCAACGCACAGCTGCTCTATGCAGTGATCGCGCAGGCGCTTGGGCTGCGCGAGCGAGAGTACAGCGCGCCTGCTGAGTCTGCCGTGTACACCGAATTGCGCGCGAAGCGCACGCTGCTCCTCCTGGACAACTTCGAGCACATGCTGGCGATGACGCCGACGATAGCTGACCTGCTTGCCCACTGCCCGAAGGTTGCTATCCTCGTGACCAGTCGCGCGCGGCTGGGGCTGCGTGGTGAACATTTGCTGCCCGTGACGCCACTGGCCCTCGACGCGGCGGTAGCGCTGTTCTGCGAACGTGCGCGCGCTGTTCGCCCAGATCGCGACACGCCGCGCGAGCAGGTTGCGGCCATCTGCCAGCGTGTGGATTGCCTGCCGCTCGCCATTGAGTTGGCCGCTGTGCAGACCTGGCTCCTGCCGCTCGCACAATTGCTCGACTATCTGACGCATCGCCTCGCGCTGCTGCGTGGCGGCGCCAGCGACCTGCCCGCCCGACAGCAAACGATGGAAGACACGATCGCCTGGAGCTATGAGCTGCTTGGAGATGCGCAGCAACGCTGTTTTCGTGCGCTTGGCGTCTTTGTTGGTGGGTGGACACTCGATGCCGCGCACGCGATCTGCTGGGATGCGGATTCCAGCGGCTCGACTACGACGGCCGATACGCTCCGCACGCTTGCCGCGCTCGCAGACGCCAGCCTCATTCAGGCGGATGAGATGGCGGACGGCTCGGTGCGCTTTCGTCTGCTGGAGCTGATCCGTGACTATGCCCTGGCGCGACTTGAAGAATCTCGTGAGGCGTACGCTTGCCATCTGCGCCATGCGCGCTACTTTGCGCAGATGGGCGATGCCATCACGCGCGTTGGGCCGGCGAGCCTGCCACATGGCGCTGATCCCGCCCTGGAATTGCCAAATGCGCACGCAGCGCTGGAGTGGGTGGATCAGGTAGGCGAAGCAGCGCTGGGCCTGCGGCTGGCCGGTTTCGGCCGCCTCTGGCATCTCGTTGGCCAGACGAGTGAGGCGCTGCTGTGGCAGGAGCGCATGCTGGCGCTCGATGAGCGAACACCGACCCAGGAGGGCGATGCCACGCGGCTCGTCTTGCGCGCCGAACGGCTCTATGGTTTTGGACGAACGCTGCTGGGCGTTGGCGAGTATGATCGCGCCGAAGCGCAGGCCCGCGCGGCGCTTGAGCTTGCGTTGCGGCTTGGCGATGACGGCGTAACCAGCAATACGTACATGACGATCGGGATGATCGCACATGCGCGTGGCGAGTATGATATGGCGGCAAGCGCATTGACTGCGGCCTATGAGCGCACGCCCGCTATTGACCAGACGGGGCAGCGGCATCGGGTGGAGAGTCTGCTGGCGGATACGGAACGGCGGCGAGGCAACCTGACAACCGCCGCTGCGCTCTTAGAGCGCGCTGTGGCCGACGCTGAAGCGCTGGGCAATACCTGGGATACCGCCCGGCTGACGACGATGCGGGGGCTTGTCGCCTGCCAGCAAGCGCACTATAGCGAGGCGACACGCTACTTTGTGAAGGCGCTGACGTTGTTCCGCCCATTTGGCAGCCCGCGCTTTAGCGCCTGGTGTTTGGAGGGTTTTGCCGCCGTCCTCTCCGCTCAGGGCGCTCAGATGTGGGTCGTGCGCTTGTGCAGCGCCGCTACGACCTTGCGAACGCAGGCGCAGGCTCCCGCTCCCACTGCGGAGCAGGAGGCGATTGACACCATGCTGGCCACTGCGCGCGAACGCCTGGGAGAGCAAACATCCGCCGACGCCTGGCGCGCAGGCTCTGCGCTGACAATGGTCGCCGCCATTGATGAAGCGCTCGCCGAAGGAGCGCGGCGGCTCGATTCCGAAGACGTTGCGAGGTGAAACCGTTGACGACCACGACCTATGCGCTCTACCTCGAATCAGGGCCAAAACGGCGCAAAACGATGGTTCATGCGCTCGACCTGCTCGGCTGCGTGGCTGTCGGTCCCACCACCGACGCGGCGCTGGCCGCCACGCCAGCGGCCATTCGCGCCTATCTGCGCTTCCTCGCGCGCCACGGCGAACCGCTGGCGCATGGCGGCGCCGACGCGCCATTCGAGACACGCGTGGTCGAGCACATCACTGAGGGCGCATGGCTGGGCAATGGCTCACCCTATCTGATCTTCGGCCCCGACCTGGAGCCACCCAGCGACGCCGAGATCGAAACCGCTCTCACTCGCTGCCGCTGGCTCTGCGATGAGCTGGCTGACTGGGCCGCCACGCAGTCTGAGACACACTTGGCCGCGCCGCCTGAGGATGGTGGGCGGACGGCGCGGGCGATCCTGCTGCATGTGCTTGGCGCGCAGGGCGCCTATCTCGGCGCAGCGCTGGGGAGCGCGCCGGGTTTCTCGGCGCTCGCCAGCGCCGCCGAACGGGGAGACTGCGACCTGTCCGATGCGCTGCGCCAGAGCGCGAGTCTGGTAGCCGAGCGTGTCCACGCCACCACGCCAGAGCAGCGCGCCGCTGTGCGATCACTGCCCGCTGGTCCACGCACACTCCACAAGGG